>JAYWHF010000105.1:0-4791 GCA_043777855.1 Gammaproteobacteria bacterium
GTTAGGCAAAAAACTGATGATATTCAGGCCATGTTAGAAAATATGCCGCAAGGCTTATTTACAATTCAAGGGGATGGAAAAATTCATCCAGAGTACTCGCGGCATTTAGAATCAATATTTGAGACACGCAGTATCGCCGGTCGGGGTGTAATGGACTTTCTATTTGCCGACGCGAATATAGGAAGCGACGCATTAAGTTCAGCGGAGGCCGCTATACATTCACTGGTGGGTGAGAACGAGATAAATTATGAATTTAATTATCTATTATTAATTGATGAGTATGAACTTCAAATAAATCAAAAAACTAAATATATTTCACTGGCTTGGAATCCAATTATTGTCAATAATATTGTTAATAAACTTATGGTGTCCGTACGTGATGTGACGGATATTAAAAAAATAGAATCATCTGCGCAAGCGCAAAAACGTCAATTAGATATTATCGGCCAATTATTAGATTTGACATCGAAAAAATTTCTAAACTTTGAAGCGTCAGCAAAAAAATTGATAAGCAACAATCGGCATACACTCTGTGAAACGAAAAGTATCGATCATACGATGTTGCCACTTCTCTTTAGAAATATGCATACGCTTAAAGGCAACTCCAGAACCTTTGGCTTTAGCTATTTAAGCAATGCGGCGCATGATGCAGAGACATTCTACAGTGCTTTAAAATCGCATCCAGAAATAGAATTGAAGCCTAAAGATGTACTGCATATTTTAGATACGGTTGAAAAATGCCTTGATGAATATTCGCACATCTATCGCAATGTATTAGGTCGCGGTAAAGCTGTAGCCGAAAGAAATAAAGGGGTTTGGATAGATGATGAAGTGATGTTTACTGTTCGTCAGTTTGTTAGTCACGGGGAGTTGGAAGCACTAAAAGTGTACATTGATAAAATTAATGCAATTAGCGTTGAAGAAAACCTCTCTGATGTTATTGCCTCTCTTCCTTCCATTGCTAGCGAACTTGGCAAAGAAGCTCCTCAGGTCGCTATCGAAGGCAAGAGCATACGCATTAAGCTGCCCGGCCAAGAGTTAATACGTAACATATTCGCGCATATGCTGCGCAATAGTCTTGATCATGGTTTAGAAAATACGGAGACAAGAGTTAACCTAGGAAAAAAATCTACTGGGCTCATCTCAATCAGCACAAGTGTAGAAAATGCTAACTTGATTATTTCTGTGCAAGACGACGGTCAGGGCCTAAGCATCAAGGGCTTGTTTAAAAAAGGAGTCCAGTTAGGGCGGTGGACCGCAAGCGACTCGCCCAGCACGCTGGATATCGTCGAGCTAGTATTTGTATCCGGTGTTTCGACAAAAGAAATATTATCGGATATCTCCGGCCGAGGTATAGGGATGGACGCGGTCAAGCAGTTTTTAACTGAAGTGGGGGGCGATGTATCCATAAAATTACGTGGGGATGCTATGACTAAACCGGATTTTATTTCTTTTGCATGGCTCATAACCTTACCGCCCGATCTTTTTTTCGAGGCTAAAAGTACACACGATTAGGTCTTGCGAACAACTGTAACGGATGTGTAACTTGCCAATTGCGTTGTTGAGGGTAATAGTTCGCAAAATGTATGGGTAAAATAGCACTGGGTAGATGTTAACTATCCCCTTTTCTGCACATTGGTTAAGCCGTATTGTTTTTCTCAACCCAATCGTTTTCCACGTCGGGTTATCTCAAGGATTAGAACGTCGTTAAAATTCTGTGTGAATTTTTAGTGGGTTAAGTCAGTATTTTTATGAGGAATTTTTATATTGCCTCATTTTTACAAGGAGCGGGTACTATGCAAACTCTCGAATTTTGTCCTGAATGTGGTTCTCATGCGTTAATCGCTGAAAGAAATTCAGCGTTGAATAAGCTATTTACCTGCGAAGCGTGCGGCAGCTTATTGAAAGCGGAGCGCGAGTCCACTGTGTTTGATGTCTTTATTGCTGGTTTGTTGCTTATAGTGTCGATATTATTTTTGAGTATTGCGGTTTTTTTTGTGGTGGTTCGAAATATATTTGGTGATGCGGATTCCGTAAAAGTTGTTAAGTTGTGAGCATGTGACTAATAATGCTAACCGTATTTGTTAAAGTAATTAGTAGCTAGTAGTTAGTTATTATTTATTAGCTCAGCGTTATTCTGCCTCAGTATTTCGATGAAGTGGAGAAGCTAACACTTTGTCTATTCTTCGGCTATCCATGTCCATGATTTCGAATTGCCAGTCTTGAATATTCACCTTATCGCCAGCCGTTGGCAATTTTCCCATCAGTAACATAATCAACCCGCTTAGTGTTTGGTAGTGCCCTTCGCTGGGTAATTCTTTAATGTTTAAGCAATCCTTTAGATCAAAAATGGAGAGCAATCCATCCAGTAAAAAAGATCCATCATCGCGGCGAATAATGTAAGCGTCGCCATCAATTCCTCCGGCAAACTCGCCGGTCAGGGCTTCGAGTAAATCTTGTAGCGTGACTAGGCCTTTTAGATCGCCATATTCATCAACCACAAATACCATTTGGCTGTGTGATGACCGAAAGATTTCGAGTAATTCCATACCTCTTAAGCTTTCAGGAACCAAATGACAAGGCTTAGACAATGAGCGCAGATCGACCACTTCACCACCGATGGCGTGGGCCAATAATTCTTTCGCGTTAATCACGCCGATGAGGTTGTCGTTATGGCGTTCGCACACTGGAAAACGAGAGTGAGGCGACTGCATAACGCGCCTATAGTTTTCTTCCAGAGGAATCGATGTGTCGAGGTAAATAATATCGGTCCGCGGAATCATTAACGATGAAATAGATCGCTCTTCAAGACGCAATACATTTTTAACCATCGTGTGCTCTTGTTCTTCCAGTATTCCAGAGTTTGATCCCTCTTCGAGCATCGCATGTATATCTTCTTCGGTGACGCTTTGGTCGTTATGCTGCGCGAAGCCTAAAATTCGCATTAACGTTCTAGTAGAGGTCGACAGCAAAAATACAAAAGGTTTAGTGGCAATAGCAAGCAGTTGCATGGGCTTCGCCATAAAGCAGGCTAGCCGTTCGGCGCGCACCTGACCAATACGTTTAGGTACTAGCTCGCCGACAACAATCGACAGATAAGTCACCACCACGACAACCAGCACAGTGGCAACGTTATCACTGAGTGCAATGGGCACTCCGAGTGTTTGCATCCATAGCGCGAACGGCTTGGCTAAAATAGATTCGCCGAAAATACCATTCATAATACCGATAGACGTAATGCCAATTTGTACGGTTGACAGAAATTGAGTAGGGTCTTCTGCTAGCTTTATAGCCGCTTCTGCAGAGCTGTTTCCCTTCGATGCAAGCACCATAAGGCGCGATTTTTTGGCGGTAACTATTGCGATTTCTGACATCGCAAAAAGGCCATTCAATAAAATCAAACCAACTAAAATAAAGATTTCCATGGTTTCCTGCGCAGCCAATAAGGTGACTGCATAATGGTGACGTTAAAAGGTGTAGGGCAAGCGATGAGGTTGATAGCGCAGTGTACCATTAAGAAAGGTTGTGAAAAGCCCTTGAGCTCGAGCTAGATAGTGCCCAACCTAGATATTGGTGAACTATCTCAAGGTTGGGTGCGCGCGGGATTTGTCGTAAACCGTACTGCAAGTGCGGCGACATGACATAGAGACAGCTTCACTGTAAAAGCTTTGTCACACTTGTAGTTGACGTTTAGGTTGCTACACTAACAGACTATAGAGAGTAATCCATTGTGTTGCGGGCTCGGCACCTAACTTATGTCCATCAGTCGGTGGTAGTTGACATCCATGCCGAAATTCTTCTTCCCTCTATTTAAATCGCAAAAAACGCAGCGACAACAATTGCTGGTTGCGTTTTCTTCCGCCTTTTCTTTCGCCTTTTTTTTGTTATTTTTTCCAGCAAGTGACCTATGCGCGGAGCCGCTGCCTCAAACCATAAAATTTCAACGCCTATTAGAGAATAAGGATTTTTCGCTAGGTGATATTCGTGGCCTATTGCAGGACAGCCAAGGCTTTATGTGGATAGGAGGTTCCAATGGGCTCATTCGTTACGACGGTTATGAATTTAAATTCATTTCTCAGACGCTGCAAAACAAAACTCAATCGAGCAGCGTACCGGTCATGAGTAATGTACAAAATATTCACGATATTTATGAAGACAGCGACCATATATTGTGGGTGGCGACTACGACAAATTTATTACGCTATGATCCGAGCAAGGAATCGTTCACTGCGGTGCCCAATGACCCTTTGTCGGTACCCATTAGCAGCGCCAATCTTCAGGGAGTGGTTGAAATCCCCAGTGGCGAGCTGTTGATATCAACTTGGAATGGGCTGTTTATACTCGATCGAAAAACCTATCAATACACGGCGATACAGGCAGACACTTCCCAAAAAGACGGGTTGCAAAACTCGACCGTGAACGTTGTTTATGTCGACCGGTCCGGTGCGCTCTGGCTCGGCACCAATGCCGGTCTTGAAAAGCTGGATTGGAAAACCAGAAAGTTTACGCTTGTAAAACCCTATCCAGAACGCCCCGATTTGCTCGAACCCAATCAAGTTGTCGATATTGTCGCTGATCAGGACGGAAGCTTATGGCTGGGCACCAACGATGGCTTGGTCAACTTTAATCCTAATACTCAAGCCACGATTCGCTATGTTAACAACCCTCTGGATGACAGCAGCTTTAACGGCAAACCCATTTGGGAGCTGATGCTCGATTCAAATGGGGCGCTGTGGATCGCGACCGATGGCAGTGGCATTTCAGTATTTGAAAAGACTGAACAATACCCGT
>JAYWHF010000106.1:0-1701 GCA_043777855.1 Gammaproteobacteria bacterium
ACCAATTCAGGCTGGACGTTTAATTTACCCAACAATCCCTTGATTACCATTCTATTCACCGCGTTATCTTCCGCAACCAACAACCGCAAATGCGCAAACTTATCCAGATTTTGAAGTTCCTGCTTGTGTTCAACGACAATCGTGGAGTCATAACCTAACAACCCAGTTAACTCGTACTTTAACGCTTTCCCTGATACGGGTTTACGCAAGAATGAACGAATGGCGTACCGGCGTAATAATTGCTGATCGTGCAACACATTACTTGATGAAAAAACAAATAGTGGAGTAGTTGCTATTTCACCACTACTTCTTACTTGCTGAACAAAGTCAATGCCGGACATGTCAGACAAAATAGCATCTGCACCCACAAAATCGAAGGCGTTGCCGCTGTGAGAGGCGTGTAAAATTGCCGCCAGCGCAGACTTACCCGACGCGGCAAGATTCAGATCTACCTGCCATGACTTGCAGTACTCGCCTAAAAATTCAGCCATTTTTGAACTGGCACCTACCAACAAGAGCTTTTTATTCCTTAGCGAGGCCGTCAGCTCGCGCTCAAGCAGAGTTTCACTAGCCGCCGTATCCGCCGGTTGAAACTCTGCGGTAAACCAAAAGGTCGAACCACTCCCCTTAACACTCTCAATGCCGATTTCGCCGCCCATGAGCTCAGCTAGGCTTTTGCAAATCGCCAAACCCAAACCGGTGCCGCCGTACTTTCGGGTAGTTGAAGCATCCGCCTGGTTAAATGAGTCAAACAACTTAACGCCGGACGAAAGATCTATTCCGATCCCACTATCCTGTATCGAGAAACGTAGCTTTGGCACCTCTTTGGTTGAGCCTTGCGCCAACCCAACCTCCAATGCTACAAAGCCCTCACTCGTAAATTTGAACGCATTACCCAAAAGATTAATAATAATCTGGCGTAAGCGAGTTGAATCGCCCTTTAAGAGGAGTGGGGTATTTGGCTTAACACCGCCGACCAACTCAATGCCGCGCTTGTTAGCTACCGCTCCAAACAATTGCAGACAGTCCTTAATTAAATCTTCAAGTGTGAATACCGCGGATTCAAGCTGCATTTTCCCGGCTTCAATTTTGGAATAATCAAGAATATCGTTAATGATTTCTAAGAGCGCCTCACCCGAGCGGTGAATAATATCAATGTAGTGTTTTTGATCTTCATTGAGCGGTGTGTCGCGAAGCATTTCAAGCATGCCAATTACGCCGTTCATCGGCGTACGAATCTCATGGCTCATAGTGGCGAGGAATTGGCTTTTGGCACGGCTCGCATCTTCTGCCGCATTTTTTTGCCGCAGCGTTTCCAATTTTTCTTCTTGCTCGACTAAAAGTGCAACCTCAATAACGGCGCGCTGCTCTATATCTTCCAGTACTGTTTGCCGCATATGATTAACAGCGTTGACAACGTTGTCCAGCTCATCGGGAGCAGGGTCAGACTTCACTCTCTTGAGCTGCAAGGGCTTGGTAAAGTTTTTCAAATTTAAGTTGCGGGTATAATTTGCGATCATTTCCATGTGTCGCGTCAACAGCACGTGTACCAACCATAAAATAATAAGGGAGACAAGCAGCGTCTTTGCCGCTTGAACAATGGCGATGAAAAGCGCTCTCTCCCACAATTTTTCGTAAATACTGGAGAGGCTGGCAGTGACCGTTAAGGTTCCCAACCGTTGTTCTGGCGTACTCGCATCG
>JAYWHF010000107.1:0-1697 GCA_043777855.1 Gammaproteobacteria bacterium
TTGCAAGAAAAAACGGCCGCTACAATGATTGCGCAATGCATTGTTGTTGGCGCGGCGGTTATGTGACGAGTTTCTGATACTGAGAAATCTCCTTGTGAACGATGTAGTGATTCTGTAAAAATAATCGAACTTCAGTGTTAATTTTGGGTATATTGGCGTTTTCGATTTAAGTAAAGGGCTAGATATTTCGAATTGCTTTCGGCGAGTTAGTTTTATGACCTGTAAAAGAATTTTAAAAATAATGATTGGTCCTGTTGGTTTTGTGTTGTCTCTTTCAAGCGGTTACATTTTTGCAGCCGATGAGACGGTTAAGAGCGATAGTTGGGCTAATACTGTTGCGGATAAGAAAACTGCGATATCGGTTGCAAAGGATTCGCCTTCAGTGGTGGACACTAATGCAGAAATAAAAAAAACGTCGAAAAATGTTCAAGAGTTAAAGCGTCAAGTTATCGATCTTAATAAAGATTTGCGGCTCATGGAGGAAAAGTTGCTCTTCCCCTCCAGCACCAAGTACTCCGTTTTCATTACGCTCAGCTCAGGTCAATTTTTTACCTTAGAAAGTATTAAGTTAAAGATTGATGATAAGTTTGTGGCGACTAATATTTATTCAGAAAAGCAGCGTCTGGCGATGATTCGCGGTGGCGTGCAGAAGTTTTACATTACTAACTTGAATGAAGGTAAACATTCTGCCACCTTGTTCTTTACGGGAGTTGGGCCGAGTGGACGCGACTACAAGAGGGCGTCAACCATTGACTTTGAAAAGGGAGCTGCCGGTGAGTATCTCGAAGTTGCTATAAGCGACGACAGTGTTACGCAAGAGCCGGTTTTCAATATTAAGCAGTGGTGATCTCATGCATTACAAACTAGTAGGGAACATTTCTTTTAATAAACGCATGCAGGTAATTTTAAATATCCTTGCGGCTGTTTTTATTGCAAGCACTTCTTTTCGGTCGCCCAATGCTGTCGGTTCAAACGTGCAATCAACGCAAGAATTGGAATACGGCGTTATCTTATTTGACTATTTTCAACGCGACTATTTTTCTGCACTTATCGAACAAGAGTATGCGCAAGAGATAGATAACAAGCTCGCTAAGGATTCTTCTGGTCAGGTTTTGAAGGGTGGTATGTTGTTGTCTTACGGAATGATGGACGAGTCCAAGAAGATATTTGACGAGTTATTAGATGCGAACTCGTCAGAGGAAGTTAGAAATAAGGCGTGGTTCTATCTTGCGAAGTTACTCTACAAGAAGTCCGATACCGGTAATGCAAAAAAATCCTTGGAAAAAGTTAAGGGGAAGATGCCGGATGATTTGCACGCCGAATATCACTACTTGTCAACACTGTTGGGTAGTCGTGGAGTCCATTTGGACGGCCCTGAAAATAACAGCTTTATGGCGACAAAAGACAATTCGACACTCCCCTATCTGCTCTTTAATCTTTCCATACTCCAACTCAAAGACAGTCAGCTTGATGCGGCGGTGAGCAATCTGGAAAAAGTCACCGAGTATTCAGGCGTTAGCGAAGAGCTTTCTGTTTTGGCTGATCGCGCGCGCCATGGTTTAGCTGAGCTTGCGATAAAACATAACAATTTACCGCAGGCGTGGAAGTATTTAACCAGTATACGAACGACAGGGCTTTACTCAAATCGAGCGCTGCTTTCGTATGCATGGGCCGCTATTAATTTGAAGCAGTTTAAG
>JAYWHF010000108.1:0-1692 GCA_043777855.1 Gammaproteobacteria bacterium
GTATCTAGGGCGTTAGCAGCGTGTTGCCTCGCTTACTCATTGAGGCTTAAGTGGGCAAAACGCAGAACCAAATACCGGTCATCGCACTTACTGGCGGTATCGGATCAGGCAAATCCTTTGTGGCGAAGTTGTTTGGTGAGTGCGGTGCGGCAATCGTTGATGCGGACGCCGTGGCGCGTACACTCACCAATGCAAGCGGAGCCGCTATTCCGCTCATTGCACAAAAACTGGGCGCTGAATTTATCGACGCCACTGGCGCGCTTGATCGCACAAAAATGCGAGAACGCGCATTTAAAAATGTAGAGCTAAAGCGTGAGCTTGAGACGATCCTACATCCGCTAATTAGAGCAGAGATGAATGCGCAAATTAGGGCTATTTCGGCCAACAAAAATACTGCCGCAAAATATATCATCGCTGAAATCCCGCTGCTCTTTGCGGCGAGAGACTATTTCGATCGCTACGCCTATATCGTTACCGTTGACTGCACCGTTGCGAAACAAATTGTACGTGTGATGGCTCGGTCGAATTTGTCAAAAGCAGTCGCGCAGTCAATCATTGATGCGCAAACACCACGCCAATTGCGGTTACAGTTAGCTGATGACTGCGTTTGCAATGAGGTTGAAAGTGGGTTTTTGCAGTCACAAGTGCGGCACTTACATGAAAAATACCTGAAACTTACCCAATTTAAGGGTAATATCTGCGCAAGCTAAAGGTAGCTTATTTGTGGCTTACCATTATTTTTAGCAACAACTAACATCGCTACCCAGTCACTAAAACTCATGGTTCCAACTCGCCGACAGTCTCCTTTGGTTTTAACTTGTTAACGTACGAGTATCCGTTAAATGAGCGTGTCCGCACCCTGTTGCGGCTCGAGGATTTATTCGACCGCACTACCCTGTTCTTTGATCGTGAAACACCGGTCGATCACCATATTTGCTTAGTGACTATTTTTGAAATTTTGGAAGTGGCAAGCCGCGGCGATCTAAAGTCGGAGCTGCTGCAAGAGTTAGATCGGCAACGCGCTTATTTGGAGGCCTTGCGCAACAACCCTGCAATTTCTGAAGAACGCCTAAGTACCGTGCTTCGCAGCATAGAAACTGCATTCAGCACCCTCATAGCCGTAGCCGGAAAGACGGGGCAACACTTGCGCGAAAACGAATGGTTGATGGCTATCAAGCAGCGCGCTGCAATTCCAGGAGGCGTTTGCGAATTCGATTTGCCTTCTTATCATCACTGGCTTAACCGCGAAGTTTCAACGCGCCGTGCGGACTTGCATGGATGGTTGCAGCCCTTGTTACCGGTTTCCGCCGCATTGCGTATTGTGCTGCGTGTGCTGCGTGAAAGTGGAAAGTCGACCAAGCTAGTCGCTAACCAAGGCGTGTTTCAGCAAATGCCAATGGAACGCGCAGCGCATATGTTACGCCTAACCTTGTCCGCAGATTTGTCCTGCGTGCCAGAAATTAGTGCCAATAAATACGCATTGAATGTGAGATTTATCCAGCCTGCCACTGTACAGCGCAGTAAAGTGTTTGAAAGCGATGTGCCCTTTGAACTTGTCTACTGCAATCTTTAATTATGTGGCCAACTACTGAAGCACAGTCAACGTCATGACCGCACCGCAAGTTGCATGTCCCACCTGCCGCGAAAAATCCGCGTTTTCGTCAGAAAACCAGTGGCGCCCCTTCTGCAGCC
>JAYWHF010000109.1:0-4769 GCA_043777855.1 Gammaproteobacteria bacterium
CGAAATATTCTCTGCACGATTGGTTTTTACCCGGATAGCGGGGCCACAACGTTTGTTAATACGCAGTTAAATATTGCCGTAGTGGCGGGGCGCTAGTTATGTATATTAAGTGGGATGCAAATTTAGGGCAGCCAACCGGTTTGCCCAGTAATTTTCCGCTGGATGATGATAGCGCGTGGGTTCCTCTGATTGAGCCAGCTGCGGCAACATCGGCAGCGCAATGCATAGTGTGGGAGCTTATTCGCGGTAATTGTGTTGGGCGCTGGCGCGGTTCTGCTGACCCGCTTGATGCACCGGCAACCTTGGAGCAAATTAAAACCAGATACCTTGAGCTTGAAAACTCTCCGATTGACGCGGCGGGGGTGCTTATTGAGGCTGACGCGCTAACCGAAAAGCGGCTGAGAGATTACATTATTTCTTTAGACGAAATGCCATTCAAGGATGGTGTTGTTGAGCAAATTAATGGGGTTAAGGTTCTTTGCTGGAAGGCGGCAGATAATACGTGGCACAAGCTTAGCAAAGCGTCTTTAGAGTTGTGCCTTAATAATTTGATTCTAAAAAGAAGCATTCGATCATCAATACTGTTTGAGCGGTTGCAGGCATTAAAGCCAAGCATTGGTGATCACACCATTAAACAAATTAATTTAGCTAGTTACTGGGGTCTATAATCATTGACTATGGCCGTATTAGCGCCTATATTTTGCCACACTTGCCGAACTCACGGGGCGCGAAATGATCTTGCAGGATTATGGGGCGCTAAAGAGATTTCGAGCGCAGATAGACAAGATTGGCCTTAGCGTAAACGATCCAACCCTATTTCAAGACATTCAAGAAGCCTGCCAAAATCAGCAGGCTTTTTTCTTTTCAGAATCATCCTCTTTTGCTGTTTTAACCTTTTCTCATACTTCTCTACTTATCTGGCTGGCTTATTCATCTATGAGTAATGGCCTTCCTGTTTACCTGCCTGTTTTCGAAAATATGGGGCGCGAGGTTGGCTCAACGCACATTGAGTTCTGGAGTACACGAAAAGGGTTTTTGAAAATCATGCCGTCACTAGGATGGAATCACGCCAAGTCTTTATGGAAAGAAAAACCTATTTTAGTTTGGAGTAAGCCGCTTTGAATAATGAAACTCTTAATTTCCATGACGATGAATTTATCCCGTCGCATTTTGAGCCTTTACCGAAACGATTGAACGGCCACCGCCTTTGTTACATAGGTAAGCCGCCAAAAGTCAAAGAAACTAAAGAGCAGACTGCGCTAACGGATGTTGCCGTAGGCAAGTGGAAGCGCTATAAGGAGGTGTACGCCCCACTGCAGGACGAGTATATAAAACAAGTGGGCGCACAAAATACGGCCGGGGCTTACTCGGCGGCTCGCGGTGCAGCGGGTAGCGCAACTAGCGCCGCGTTTGAAGAGCCTAGGCGACAGATGGAAGCCGCACTAGAGTCTCGCGGTGTAAACCCGAATTCAGGACGTTTTTCAGCCTCCACATCCAGGCTTGCTGACGCAAGAGCCAAGTCTAGTGCCGACACTCAAGGTAAGGCGCAAACAGACCAGCAAAGCGACCATATTATGGGGCTCAGTAATGTTGTTGCGATTGGGCAGGGCAAGTCAGCAGAAGCGCAACAAGGTTTCTCTAGTCTTGCTAAAAACGCTCAGAATAAAGCAATGAACGACGCGACTAATTCTTTCAACAATAAGGCGGAGATGACCAGCACGCTAGGCTCTCTCGCTGGTGCTGGCGCTTATGAATATTCACACAGAGACAAAATGGAGACCGAAAAATAAATGGTAATCGATAAAGATGTGATCCCTAAGGGTACTCCTGCAGCGCCTGCAGCGACTAACAATCGTTATAGATCGGACTGGTTAAACAAGGTGGCAAACGCACCGCAAACAGACCCAACAAAGGCGGGGAGCTCATCCGACAGGATGGGCGGCATCACTCGCGAAGAATGGCAAGACTACATTAACCGCTTTATACCAGTTGAAGATACGCTTGTGGGCTTGGCTACTGGCCAGCAAGATAATGATGAGGCTATAGCCCGCGCGCGCGGTTCGGTAGTTGGCGCATACGATGTTAGCCAGGGCACTATGCAACGAGACCGCGAGCGCTTTGGTTTGGCGAATGCTGGCGCAAACCCCGACGAAATGCCAGCACTGCAAGCGCGGACGGGGCTAGGAAAAGTAGCCTCTGAGGTGTCGGCAATAAATGGTGCGAGGACGGAAACTAACAACCGTGATATGCAATTGCTGAGCGGCAACATGGCAGTCGGCTTAAAGTCGGCGCAAAGGTAAGGGGGATGTATGGCTTACAGCCTATTAACTGCTGGAAATAATATTAAAAATGATGCTGTTCAAGGCATTTCTCAATCAGCTCAAATTGAGCAAAGGAATGAGCAAACAAATGAAGGGTTGGCCTCCGCAAAAAAATCCTCAGAAATGAGCTCGATGGGTACTGGAGCGATGAGCGGAGCAATGATTGGCTCTTCAATGGCCGGAACTGCTGCAGCTGCCACCACGGCCACAGGAGTCGGGGCTTCCGTAGCAAGTGGAGCAACCGCTGGGTCAGTTGTGCCGGGCATTGGAACTGTTATCGGTGCTGGCGTTGGTCTTTTGGCTGGTTACTTATTAAGTTAATGGGGGATTTATGGACGGTTTAAGTACGGCAAACTTTACAACTGGCGCGATGCAGGGCTATCAGCTGATGCGCGGAGTTGATAGAGATAAAAAAAACGATGAGCGCATGGCTGTTCAGGATGCGCAACAGAATGAGCTGCACTCGCTAAAAATGACGGCGGCAAAGCAAGATGTTGAGCAAAGCGTAATTCGCACTAAAGACATGAATGATCAGCAGGCCGAAAAAATGAATAAGATTGCGGCACGCCGATTGCATTATGGCGATGGAATTTCGGACGCTGACAAGCAGTTTATTTCGGCTTACCCCAACTTAGATATGAACCGCCTGACAAGCCCTGAAGCAGGCAAACATCTTGATACGATTCATAAAACACTATCTTCTGGCGGCGATATTGAGTCGTTTAATACTCCGGAGATGATAGACACTCTGAACTTTATGAACCCAGAGGTTGCTTTAGGGGCAAAAGACGGAAGGAAAGTTAAAATCAGAAGTATTCACGCCGGAACCAAGCCGGGTTATGTGATGTTTGGTTTAGATGTTGATGGTGATAATTCGCCTAACGGTCGCCCGCTCACTGAAAATAGAAGCTCAGACCCGAAAGACATGGTTAAAGAGGTGGCAATTGAGGACCTTATTGGACGCGCTGAAGGCTTTGAAAGCTATCGCGAAATGTCGCTAGACCCCGCCAAGCGACAATCCTTTATTGACTATTACATTGGCGATGAAATAGCGGCGAAAGCAAACAAAAGAGTAGAGCTGGATGACAAGAGATTTGAGCGGGAAAGTAAGCGCGGACTCACTGAGGCGGACATCAACTTAAAAAATGCGCAGGCAAATTATTACAATAAGCGCGAAACGTCTGGTGGCGGTGGCAGCGGTGGCGGCAGCGGTTCTACTGCGAATATGAAGGACATCGAATATTTTAAAAGCCTTGGCTATGAGCCACAAGACGCGGTTGATCTTGTTATAAATCGCGGCGCCGCTCCTTCACAGGAAATTGCACGCATGGCTATTGAAATGGTTAAAAGCTCGAATACGAATGGCGAACCTATAAAAATGCAGGACGCAATGAACGAGGCCGCGAAATATTACAACGACAATTTACGGCAACGGATAAAGCCTGCGGCGAGCGCACCGCCACAAACCGCGCCACCCGCTCAATCTTCGCCCGCGACTCAAAGGCCTCCACTTTCTTCGTTCGGACAATAACAATGCCATTCGACATTCAAGGCGCAAAATCAGCCGGTTATTCCGATAGCGAGATTGCTGATCACCTCGGCAGCCTATCGAACTTTAATATCGCCGGAGCGAGAGAGTCTGGGTACTCGGATGAAGAAATAACCAATCATTTGTTGCAGCCTGCTGCTAAGTCATCCGCTAAACCTGCTAGTGAACGCTCATGGAGCGATGTGCCTGCTGATTTAGCTAAAGGCTTAGCCAAAGGCGTTAATAGTGTTGGCGAATCTATAGTTCAGAATGTTGACGCAGCTGCACGGTATGCGTCAAAAATTGACCCCGTTGGGAAAACGGTGGCGTACTTGGCGCCAGAACTTACTCGTAAAATGAACAAAGCTTATGACTCCACCATGGATGAGGCTGGCAATTTCTTTGCTGGTAACGCGGACAATTGGCAGGAGAGCAAAAGCCCTGAAACGCAACAAAACGCTAAGTATATTTCTGGCGGTGAAGGCTTTCTCGATACTGCTGGAAGAGTGCTGGAGCGCCCTCAAGCTATCCCCGACATAATCGCCGACTCGGCAGCTTTTATGCTTCCCGGTGCTTGGGTTTCGCGGGCTATGACGGCCGCAAAGGCGACGACGGCAGCGGCGGCAGCTGGTGGTATGGCGACTAATGCGGTTCTTGATTCCGGTGCTACTGGTGCGCAAACAAAACAAGAAGTTTTGAATATGACGCCCGAGCAGCTTATTGAAGGCTCGCCTGACTATTTGGCCACGGTAGAGCAGGCCATTAAAGGTGGCGCCGAACCAGAAGAGGCTAAAGTTGAAGCTAAGGCGCTAATGGCGCGATCGGCAGGATTTACTGCGCAAGCCTTGCAATTACCCATCTCCTTTTTGGCATCAAAACTAACCGGTGCGGGGAAGCTTGAATCGGATTTCTTTACCGGT
>JAYWHF010000110.1:0-4750 GCA_043777855.1 Gammaproteobacteria bacterium
CATGACTGTGTTTTTGGTTATGATCGTTCTTTACATTTTTGGCGGAGAGTTACTGGCAGGTTTCTCAAAAGCGATGCTAGTGGGCGTTGTTATTGGCACCTACTCTTCTATTTACGTTGCGGCGAATACAGCAGTCGCTATGGGTATATCAAAAGAAGACCTAATGCCTCATGAAAAAGAAGGCAGTGAAGCAGATGCAGCGCCTTAGTCCTTTACGTAAACGCAAACCATAACAACACATGAAACGGCGCCTAGTGCGCTGTTTTAGTTAGTGCGCTGTTTTAATTCCAGAAGGTTAATAAAATCATGAATAAAAATCTTACCGTTTTGTTAGTGATGTGCGTCAGCCAACTCTTTAGCATGAGCATTCAGGCCCAAAAGTTTGACGAACTAGGAAAGACGCCGCAAATGGGATGGAATAGCTGGAACAAATTTTCCTGCAACATAAACGAAGAATTAATTCGTGAAACCGCTGACGCCATGGTCGTGCGGGGGATGAAAGATGTAGGCTATGAATACATTAATATTGACGATTGTTGGCACGGCGAGCGAGATGCGTTAGGTTTTATTCACGCAAACAAAAAACGCTTTCCATCAGGGATAAAAGCCCTTTCAGATTACGTCCACGCCAAAGGCTTAAAACTTGGCATTTATTCCGACGCTGGCGCCACTACCTGCGCTGGCTACCCGGGCAGCCTCAATCACGAATACCAAGATGCGCTCACTTACGCTAGCTGGGGAATTGACTACGTAAAATATGATTGGTGCGACACCAAGGGTTTGAATGCAGAAATAGCCTACACAAAAATGCGTGATGCCATCAGAAAAACTGGCCGCCCTATGTTATTCAGTATCTGTGAGTGGGGTGAAAACGAGCCTTGGTTATGGGCAAAAGAAGTCGGCCACTCTTGGCGCACAACGGGCGACATTTATCCCTGTTGGAATTGTCAATTTAGAAACTATGCGCAGTCAAAACAAAATATATTACGCATTCTCGATCAGCAAGAAGGTTTACGAGAATACGCAGGCCCCGGGCATTGGAATGATATGGATATGTTGGAAGTAGGTAATGGCATGAGCGCCACCGAAGACAGCGCGCACTTTTCACTTTGGGCGATGCTCGCGTCACCCCTAATCCTTGGTAACGATTTGCGCAGCATGTCAGAAGTTACACAAAATATTTTGACAAATAAAGACGTCATTGCGGTTAGCCAAGACACACTAGGCGTGCAAGCATTGAGAATACTCAGTGTCGACGCATTGCAGATATGGATAAAGCCACTCGACAAAAATGAGTGGGCAATACTATTTTTAAATCGCGGCGAACAACCTTTGGCGTATACCTACCAATGGCAACGCCTAGAAGACGACTTCAGTAAACGCGTCGTCGATTTTAATAAAATCCCGCATCAATGGACCGATCTTTGGTCCAAAAAAACGGGTAATACACTCAAACCGCTAAAAACAGAAATCGCACCGCACAGTGTATTGATGCTGCGATTGAAGCCAAAAAGATAGTCCGCGAGTTCCAATCAGGCGCTTTCGAAAGGACATTTCCAAAGCGCCTTTCAGAAGAACCTTGCGATGATGTCGGCGCACACATGCATACTCGAGGTCAGCAAAAATCAATCCTCGAGCAATATGCCTAAACCTTAACTTTTATAAATCGAGAAGATTCATGAGCGAGTTACCTAACGAGAGGAGTATGTCCTCAATTGTTCTAATCAGTGTTATCGCCACCTTGGGCGGTTTTTTGTTTGGCTTCGATAGTGGTGTTATCAACGGCACGGTGGACGGCCTTAAAATCGCATTCGATTCTCAGTCTGCGGGTGCAGGATTCAATGTCGCCTCCATACTTTTGGGGTGCGCAGTCGGTGCATTTTTTGCGGGAACTTGGGCAGACACCTTCGGGAGGCGCGGAATTCTCATTGTGTCCGCCGGGCTGTTTATTTTATCTGCCTGGGGTGCCGGCATTTCTAACTCGTCATTGGAATTTGTTATCTATCGCTTAATCGGCGGCCTAGCTATAGGTGCAGCGAGTATTATATGCCCAGCCTATATAAGTGAACTTGTGCCGGCGGAATATCGCGGCAAACTCAGTTCAATTCAACAAATCGCCATTATTTCAGGTTTAACCGCCGCCGCTCTTAGTAACTATTTTCTCGCTTCGGCTGCAGGCTCATCCGTTAATGAATTTTGGTACGGGTTTACCGCGTGGCGCTGG
The DNA here is from genome assembly GCA_043777855.1 of Gammaproteobacteria bacterium. Classification (GTDB taxonomy): domain Bacteria; phylum Pseudomonadota; class Gammaproteobacteria; order Pseudomonadales; family Cellvibrionaceae; genus Cellvibrio. The sequence goes on from JAYWHF010000110.1 coordinate 2,225, forward strand.
ATGTTTTGGGTAGGCATTATTCCAGCCGTCATTTTTCTTGTCACCTTACTTACCATCCCTGAAAGCCCGCGTTACTTAGTAGCCCGCGGTAAAAAAGATAAAGCGTTGACCGTTTTGACTAAGCTCTATGGCCCAGCCGCTGCCACCAAAACTGTCGCGGATATCTATGCCTCCATAAGTCATGATCGCCAACCCAGCTTCGCTGACCTCATCGACAATCAAAAAAGACGTATTCGACCCATTGTTTGGGTGGGTATCGGCCTAGCCGTATTGCAACAATTTGTCGGTATCAACGTGGTCTTTTACTATGGTGCGGTACTTTGGCAAGCCGCGGGCTTTTCTGAGAGCGACTCTTTGTTCATTAGCGTTGTGTCAGGGGTGGTTTCGATTGGTGCCTGCTTAATTACCTTCTTTCTCGTCGACAAAGTCGGCCGCAAGCCCCTATTGTTAGTAGGCTCTGTCGGCATGACTATCACACTAGCACTGGTTGCCTTTGCTTTCGCCGATGCACCGCTGGACGCTAAAGGTAGCTTAATCTTGAGCGGCTCTATGGGCATACTTGCACTGGTCTCCGCCAACCTTTATGTCATTTTCTTTAACATGTCTTGGGGCCCCGTGGTTTGGATCATGCTAGGAGAAATGTTCCCCAATCAAATTCGCGGCACCGGTTTAGCCATTGCCGGATTAGCCCAATGGCTTGCCAACTTCATCATCACGCTTACTTTCCCAATTTTATTGGCGTCGACTTTAGGGCTTGTAGGCGCCTACAGCATCTATGCTGGGTGCTCATTGTTCTCAGTATTTTTCGTTATCTGGTGGGTAAAAGAAACTAAAGGTATCGAGTTGGAGGATATGCAGGGTTAACTAATTAGTGTATTCCTCAAGTCAGCGCGTCACATTAGACGCAACCAGTTGAATTGAGAAGCTCAGTTACTAACTCTGGCACCTAAGCCGGTAGCACTAAACGCATTCGATTGCTGGGATATCATATAGCTGCTATAGTCACCCGGCTAATCTAGGCTGGTTTTCGGGTCGCGCACTGAAGGCGCACTACAAGAAAATACCGCTGCTAGCATAGTAAATCAGTTTCGCCACGCCCTGGAGCAAAAGGCAGCCTGATTTGCACGAGTAACCAACAAGGTGACCTTCGCTAACAATAGCCCAGGCACCATAACAATAGTGCTCATAAATAAGCGGCTTTTGTTAAAGTGAAATGTTTTGTTGAACTCTGCTTTCTATCTATTGTTGTATTCATGGACTTGAGGCAAAAGCTGAACTGAAAATCCGTTACACTGAGATTTTTTCCGAAAAGCTACCTTAATTGATCCTAGAGATTTTGTGCTTTCAAACGCAAGTCACACATTAACTAACTATTGTAAATGTTTGATTTATAACTGATTTCCATTGTGGATTCTCACAAAAATCAGTTCAGCAGTTTTTTAGCAGTGTCGCAGGCTAGCCTATATTTTGCCTGCTACCCGTCGGCCCCAGTGCTGACAAAAGGACAACAAAATAAACACGATAAATAGAAATTAGATAAATTAAAATTTATCTGCACGAGTCAAACGGGATGCTTGGAGCAAACTAGCTTCAAGCGAGAACTCTGATCGCTGCCTAGCGACTTCATCGGAGCCACCTCCCGCCAACCGCTGTTGCGAGCCCTCAGGTTGCGCAACAAGTCCTCAAGGTTGCATGAACATTCATCTTAATCTAACCCTTAGTTTACTTGCACATTAACTAATAGATTAGGTAAAATATGAAAAGAATGCTCATAAATGCAACGCAGCCAGAAGAGTTGCGCGTAGCCCTAGTAGATGGCCAATGGCTATACGACTTAGACATCGAAAACCGCAACCGCGAACAAAAAAAATCGAATATTTACAAGGGACGAATCACCCGCGTAGAACCGAGCTTGGAAGCTGCTTTTGTTGACTACGGTGCAGATCGCCACGGTTTCCTGCCGCTAAAAGAAATCTCCCGCGATTACTTCACCAAAAATTCTGGTGATTCAGATGGTCGCATAAAAATTAAAGACGTCCTCAAGGAAGGCACAGAAGTCATTGTCCAAGTTGATAAGGAAGAGCGTGGCAATAAAGGCGCCGCTTTAACTACATTTATAAGCTTGGCAGGCCGGTACTTGGTGCTAATGCCCAACAATCCTCGTGCTGGTGGCATTTCTCGTCGTATTGAAGGCGAAGAACGCGCAGAGCTAAAAGACGCGCTGGGATCAATCGAAGTCCCCCAAGGCATGGGCGTTATCATTCGAACCGCAGGGGTTGGACGCAGCGCTGAAGAATTACAGTGGGATCTAAACTATTTATTGCAACTCTGGGATTCCATTGACGGAGAGGCTAAAAAAGCCCCCGCCCCCAATTTTTTATTCCAGGAAAGCAACGTTATCATCCGCGCAATCCGCGACTATTTACGCCAAGATATTGGTGAAGTTATTGTGGATAGCAAAGAAGCCTTTGACTTAGCCTCTGGTTTTATTCAGCAAGTTATGCCGAACTACCGAAGTAAAGTTAA
>JAYWHF010000111.1:0-1682 GCA_043777855.1 Gammaproteobacteria bacterium
GTGGCGTTATGTACAGGGCAATAAATATGCTTATGAATCTTACGCTTTGGATGGCGCAATAAGTTCACGCTCCATTAGCGATGTGGTGCGCCCAATGGCAGCTTTGTTGTTTCATGAATTGGCGCATGCCAATGATTTTATGCCGCCCGCCTTTGTGGCTCAGTTGAATTCACAATTGACTGCATCAGATGCCATAGGTGATATGCAAAGTGTATTTATCTCTACGGAATTAAAACTGCAAAGCCGATTGAATTCGCAGATGCAATATGACCTTGGTCGCGTAATGTTCTATGGTGCTACTGCCACTAACGATCAAAAGCGATTAAGTGCGGAACAGGTAGGCTTAGATTTTTCAATTGATGGTGCCAATGATTCTTATAATTACTCCAGCCAATATGAAGATGTTGCCATGCTCGTTGAGGAAGTGATGATGAAGCGTCATTTTAATATAGACAGAGAGCTAGCATTTGCCGATGCCCCGCCAGCTACTGGCGCAACCTGTGCAAATTATGTGGTGCGCTGGGGTGTTAGAAATCGTATTGGTAACCCTGTGGTGAAAGCGCGCGCGCAGTTGATTGTGAATAAGGTCTTGGGTGTTACTGATACGTCAGTTTATTTTACGGCTTTGCCTGCACCGCGCAGTATGATTAATGGTGTCGATTGGTGTAAAAATCTAACGAACTCATTTAGCAATCTAGAGGGTGTTTCGCAAAAAACCTCAGATCAGCCTGTACCTGTGAGAGATTTGTTACCTCCGCATCACTAACCGGGCACAAGTAAAGAATGCTGTTTGATTCAAAACCGTATGCGGCATGGATGCCGCGTCCGAGCCTACAGGGATGTATTTACGGCGAGTTTTGAATTGAACAGTATTCTTTACTGCACACTCATTAGTAAGTGTGCATTGCCTAAGTTTTGTTATGCTGTGCGCAGCTGCTAATAAGACTATTAGCAGCTGTTTTTTTTATCTGTCACATGATTGTGATATCAACCACAAGAAATATTTTGTCGAAATAGGTTCTGCATGTTAGCCATCAAAAAAATCCCGTCTTTATTGATACTTCTATTTTTGGCTCAAGTAGCGGTATCGCAAACCTCTGATGTGCAGCGCGTTGAGGTGCTTGAAAGTCAAGCAGATGAAATAGATGAAGTTCTGGTGATTGGGGAACAACCCGGCCCAGGCTTATGGCGAGTTTACAAAGGCGATCATGTACTTCATGTGTTGGGCACTATTTCGCCCATCCCCAAAAATATGCAATGGCAATCCAAGCAAGTGGAGGCTGCACTTGCGGAGTCGCAAGAATTTATTACTTCACCTAATGTAAAAGTGGATATCGGTTTTTGGGGAAAGGTTGGCTTATTGCCGTCGTTGATAGGCATTAAAAATAATCCCAACTCAAAAAAGCTGGCGGATGTTTTAACGCCAGAGTTGTATGGTCGCTGGGTGTTATTAAAAGCCAAATATATTGGGCAGGATCAAGATCTTGAAAAGCAGCGGCCGATTTTTGCTGCATCGGTATTGTTTAAAAAATCTATTGAAAAATCTGATTTGGTTTCTAATGAGCGCGTGCGTTGGGCGTTAGAAAATGTAGTGCGCAATCACAAAATAAAAACCACTCAACCCCGCGTTGTACATGAATTACAAAGCCCGCGCGCGGCAATAAAAAAATTCAAAAAATCAA
>JAYWHF010000112.1:0-4744 GCA_043777855.1 Gammaproteobacteria bacterium
TATGCGTCAGTGCAAAAAAGCAACCGCTCTCTTCGACAATTTTTTGCAGCGCCAAAGCTTCTTCGAGGGTTCGCGTTACCGGCTTATCGCAAATCACATTAAACCCAGCTTCCAAGCAGGCTTTTGCAACCGGAAAATGCATGTGATTCGGCGTGACTATCACCACAACCCGAACGCCATCCGCACGTTTTTTTTCGGCGGCTAACAAGTCTTGATAGGTTGCATAGGAACGCTCAGGCGCAATGCGCAAATCTGCCGCCGATGCTTTTGCATTTTCCGAATTTGCGGACAGCGCACCAGCAACTAACTCGTAGCGGTCATCCATACGCGCCGCAATACGATGCACAGCACCGATGAACGCACCGCGCCCCCCGCCAACCATCGCATAACGAATTTTTGGTGTTGTCATTTTATTTTCTTCTTTATCAATACACTAATTTTTCAAACCCAATATTCTTCGATTCGCGGCGTCATTCGTGCCGCTTCTTGCAAAATCATCGAATGCACGTTCGGTAACACGAATAATATGCCTCTCAATAAACGGAGCGCCCTCAGCCGCACCAACCTCAGGATGCTTCAAACAGCACTCCCATTCGAGCACGGCCCAACCCGAATAATTGTAGGCGGCAAACTTGGAAAAAATTTGTTTAAAGTTGACTTGCCCATCACCCAAGGAACGAAACCGGCCAGCACGATCAACCCAGTTTTCGTAACCACCATAGACTCCCTGCTGTGCGCTTGAATTAAATTCCGCATCCTTCACATGAAACATTTTTATACGCTCATGATAGCGGTCAATGAAGCTGAGATAATCAAGTTGTTGCAACACAAAATGACTCGGATCAAACAATATATTACAACGGGGATGATGATTCACCGCCTTCAAAAAACGCTCAAAAGTAGCGCCGTCATGCAAATCTTCTCCGGGGTGAATTTCGTAGCAGAGGTCTACACCCGCCGCATCAAACGCATCCAAAATAGGTAGCCAGCGCTTTGCCAACTCGGCAAAGCCTGCATCCACCAATCCGGCTGGGCGCTGCGGCCAAGGGTATAGATAGGGCCACAACAAGGCGCCTGAAAAAGTCGCGTGCGCCACTAAGCCCAAGTTTTTACTCGCCCGCGCCGCAAGTAACAACTGCTCAACAGCCCAAGCTTGACGCGCGAGCGGGTTAGCACGCACATTTTCCGGTGCAAAACCGTCAAACATTTCATCATAAGCGGGATGAACTGCAACAAGCTGACCCTGTAAGTGGGTCGATAACTCCGTAACTACCAAGCCATACTTTGCGAGTGTCGCCGTAAATTCAGCGCAGTATTTCTCGCTGCTCGCTGCAGCGGCCAAATCGAATACTCGCTTATCCCACGTAGGAACTTGCACTCCCTTAAAACCTAAACCCGCCACCCATTGAGCAATAGAGTCGAGGGAATTAAATGGCGCCTCTTCACTTAAAAATTGCGCTAGAAAAATTGCTGGGCCTTTTAGCGTTTTCATAAAACATCCTTCACTGCATGATTTTCATCGGCGATTATGACCATTAGCCGTATTGGTTACAAGTTAGAAGATGCCGCTCTTGCCATCGCATTTTTCTGGACAAAAAAAAGCCCTGCTGGCATCTCTTACGATATTTTCAGCAAGGCTTTTCACGGCGAAAAAAACTATTTTTTAATGCCTTCAACATTCAATGATAGCTTAACCGTTTCGGACGCTGGCCCAAGTGGAAAAACAATATTAAAGTCTTTGAGTTTTAACTCTGTAGTTCCTTGGAAGCCTGCTCTGTAACCGCCCCACGGGTCTTTACCCTCACCCACTTTTTTTGCCGCAATAGTGATGCTTTTGGTAACACCATTTAAGGTAAAGTCGCCAACCAGATCAAAAGTTTCTTTGTCGGCTCCCATGACAACTTTTTTACTCGTAAAGCTAGATTTCGGAAATTTTTCAACATTTAAAAAATCTTTACTGCGCAGATGCTTGTCGCGTTCTGCGTGATTGGAATCTACGCTAGCGGTATCAATAGTTACGTTAATCAGGCTGGCTTCAGGTTTTGCGGGATCATAAGAAAAATCACCACTGAACGTATTAAAACGCCCCGTCAAAATACTGTAGCCCAAATGTTTAATGGCAAAGTCAATGGAAGCATGCGCGCCTTTGGTATCTATCGTGTAGTTTTCTGCTAGAGCTGGAAGACTAAAAATACTGGCACCACTGATAGCAACTGCCACTAGCATTTTTTTTGTGAATTTATTTTGCATAAGAAATTCCTCGTGAAATAAAAAATTTAATCGATTTTGGCAGCAGGATTTAACATCCTAACCAAGGTACGATCACGCTTTACAAAATGATGAAATAAGGCCGCGCTTCCGTGTAAAACTGCAACACCTATAATTGCCCAAGAAACAAATTTATGGGCTAGCCCCGCACGATCTACATTAACAGAACTTAATTCTAGGGTCGCCGGAAAACTAAATAGCGTAAAAAAACTAGCGGGCTGCCCATCTGCCGTAGTAACAAAATAACCGCTAATACAGATGATAAACGTAAACGCGTAAAGTGCTATTTTAATGACAGTAGCAGCAAGCTGCGCGCGCGCATTTATTCCCGGCAGAGGCTTAGGCGTAGCATTTCCCAAACGCCACGCTAACCTCAAGCCCATCAGTAAAAGCACTAGCAAGCCAAGGCTAATATGCAATGCTGGGCCGCGATGATACCAAGGCGAGTAGTAATCTAAGCCGCGCATGTACACACCAATACCAAATATAAGAACAATTAAGCTGGCACATATCCAATGAAATAAAATAGTCACAAGGCCGTAACCCACTGAAGAGTCTTTAAACATATTTCAGATCTCCAAATAACTACCGTTTTTGGGCGCGGTCAAAAGATAACAGCAATATTTAGAAAAAGCAGCAGCGTTCAAATTCCGGCGGCGAGTTATCCTGAATTAAACGCGCGACAAAAAATGTGCGCTGCCAAACTAAGCTGTTGAAAAATCGAAGGTTCTGAGAGCAGATTTAGGCAGCAGGCATTTTCCGAGTGCAAAAGCATCAACTATTTAGTTCAAACCGATCGAAATCATCGTCAGTTATTTTGTAACATGCGGCTTTTTAACGCTACGCTTCTTGCCAAAATCATCAATCGCCACATACACAAACTCGCCTTCGGTCACTTTAATACTACTGTCAAGACGATAATCCTTTATCCATACTTCGATGCCAGTGCGGAGAGAAGTATTGCCAATTCCCAGTAATCGCGCATAGCAACTTACCACGGCGCCGACGGGAACCGCATGCAAAAAAGCCATACTGCTGATGGCCACAGTAGTGACCCTGCCTTTAGCCACTTCTTGCGCCAAGACCGCGCCTGCGATATCCATCTGGGACAACAACCAGCCACCGAAAATATCCCCGTAAGGATTGGTATCGGCAGGCATGGACAGTGTTTGTAACGTAAGCGTACCCTGTGGAACAATGTTCATACTGTGACTCATTAATTTTTAAGAGGCCCTGTTTTGAATAACGCTGACGCTTAGAGATGTCGATATTATTGCCAGAGCTATTCGGCTCAAGCGGATGATTGCAGATATGCCGTGCAAAAAAAAGCTCTAGCAAGCTAGAGCTAAAGATTAACGGTTCCATGCAAATAAAAACGTTAATAGTTTCGTGCTGAACATTCGTACTAAACACTCGTACTAAACACTCATGCTGGACATTCGTGCTGAACATTCACGCTAAACATTCGTGTTGAGCATCAACCGGAAAATCAGTTGCACACTGACCGCAAATTAATCCTCGTCATTACCTCCCGTCATACCTAAATCTTTCAGTTTGCGCGTCAGTGTATTTCTTCCCCATCCTAGCAAATTAGCGGCGTCGCGCTTACGTCCGGCCGTATATTTGAGCGCCGTTTCTATCAAGGCCCGCTCAAAGGTCGGCACCGCTTCGCTCAATAATTGGTGTTGTCCTTTAGCAAGAGCTTGGTCAGCCCACTGACGCAAAGCTTTTTCCCAGTCATCCGCCGGAGCGCTGCCTTCTTTGTGTTCAAGCAATTCTGGTGGCAAGTCCTCAACATGAACCTCGCGGCCAGAAGCCATCACTGTGATCCAACGGCAAGTGTTTTCCAGTTGCCGTACGTTTCCCGGCCACTGCAACGAACAGAAATAATCTTCTGTTTCTGGCAGCAACACTTTGGTGTCAACATTTAATTCTGCAGCCGCCTTGTGCAAAAAGAAGCGCGACAACTTGGGAATATCTTCTCGACGATTAGCAAGCTTTGGAATGTGTATACGAATGACGTTAAGGCGATGAAATAGATCTTCGCGAAAACGATTTTCCGCCACTAAGGTTTCTAGGTTTTGGTGAGTGGCGGCAATAATACGAACATCCACCTTTACTGAGGTATGGCCGCCCACACGATAGAACTCGCCATCCGCCAATACACGCAATAATCGAGTTTGGGTTTCAGCAGGCATATCGCCAATTTCGTCTAAAAATAGAGACCCACCGTTGGCCTGCTCAAACCGCCCCTGACGCTGTGCGGCGGCGCCGGTAAAGGCCCCCTTCTCATGACCAAATAACTCCGACTCCATCAGGTCTTTCGGAATTGCCGCCATGTTAAGCGCAATAAAGGGTTCGTTGCGCCGCGGGCTGTGACGATGCAATGCGCGTGCGACCAGCTCCTTACCGGTCCCGGACTGCCCATTGATCAGCACTGTAATATTGGATTGCGACAAGCGGCCAATCGCACGAA
>JAYWHF010000113.1:0-4736 GCA_043777855.1 Gammaproteobacteria bacterium
CGGTGTACCGAGCTTTACTCCAACTAAGGTGGCTACATTCTGCGGTCTCGTAACCTTGATATCACTATGCTTTAAGTCATGTTTGAGACTATTCATCACGTCTTGAGTGAAACGCTGAAGGGTCGTCGGCTTAACGCCAGAGTGCTCACACCAAAGCAAATAGCTAGGGTAGAGTTTTGTCTGACTATCGGTAAAACCAACCACTGTTGCACCGTCGTCATTTTGTGATGTTGTCCGTTGACCCATGCCGATTTTAGACTTGTAGGTAGGGTCGAAGATTAGCGATTGTGTAGCCCATTGAGTGATTGGATTTGTCTGAATCATAATGTCAATCTGTGCCTGTGCCATCTCAGGGCAGACGTCCTCAGATTTCAGAACGTACTCACGCATGGTCAAGTCATCAAGGTCCAGAACCCAGTTCAGTAGCCCTGGAATTTCACTAGCCAAAGTTCCAGACACAGCGCGGTTGCCGACATTCAACAGATTATGGTCCATGTCATTACGGTCAATTTGTACGTTAAATAATGCACTAGCACGACGTCGGCTGATTGCTGTTGCCGCACCATGAGTGATTGATTCACGGGATTTGAATGGTTCATTGCAGGTAATCATGACCATGGCTTGATTAACAAATCCTTCACCCATTGGTTGATTCTTTTGTTCAACTCGAATCGTGTCACCACCAGTCAATTGACGGATTATTGCTAACCCACTGGACTGGACATACTGAACAGCATCTGAAATCAAAATCAATTTTTTGCCAATAAAATTGATCGCCTCAAATCTACCGTCAATCTTGTCGAACGTCGTACTGGCAACGTTGTTAACCCCGACTAGCGCCTTACATAAGTTAGCAAATGTCGATTTACCAGTTCCACCAAGGCCGATTACTTCTAAAAACCGTTGCATTTCTGCCGCTTGGCCAGTGACCATCGCCTTCATAAATGCTCGTAGTAGGGTCAAGCGCTTTTGATCGCCACCCTGTGATGCCAACATTGTCTCCACTGTACGCGTAGGGAAAGCAGCTACTGCACTGTAAGGATAAGGCAGTGCTGACGTGAAGCCGTAGCTTTTGTCGTGTGGCAACAGTTCACGGCTGACAATGTTCAAAACACCATTTTCCATTGCAACAAGGATGGGTAGCTTGTTGCCATCAGCATCGCGCTCTGCTGAATCATAGGGTACGCCAATGTTGTTGTCAGTCGTTCGGCAACGGATGATGTTAGCAATTGCCGTTAGTGTCGAGTCTGACCAAGACAACAGTTCACCCTGTGGGGATAATGCAGTGAGAGCGCTATCGACTAAACCTTGGACCTGCACATTGGAAACCATTGACCATACACCGGGGTATTTCGCTTCGTAATGCCAAAAGTTGCTCGTCTTAAGGTCAAACGCCACTTTACCCTGCAAGTACATCATCAAAAGTTCCGCCACTTGGTTAGGCGACTTTAGCACTGCGCCCGTTTTTGTTTCCTTGTAGATGAGGTCGTCAGACTGGCCATTGAGCCAAGTAGGAGCGACGACTATGCGTTTAGCGGTGTCCAGAATGTCATCGATTTTGGCCTTACCGGCCCGCTTATGCACATCATCAATCCCCTTACCGAGAGATTTGTGCCAGGTGGTGACATACACGTCACAGTCGCCAGCTTCAGCAATCCGTGCCACCAACCGGTCGATGGCTAATGCAACAGTCGCTCTTGTTACAGGATTCTCATCTTGGTCCAACGCAATAGTCACCTTGCGTTTGCCAGTGAGAAAAGACTTAAGCGCTGGTAGTAGCTCACATACCCCGTCAACCGTTCGAGTGCTACCATTACAGCCGTTTAGGGCAATCGCCAAGTGGCCGGCACTGATTAGTGACAGCGCCTTTTTAGCTCCTTCAGTGATAATGATCGGCTGTTCAGTCTCGCGAATCGTCTCCCAAAAACTGTCGCCGGGCTTGACCCCATAATGCTGACGTAGCGAGTCTGGCACCGCTGGCAGATAGATACCAAGACTATTGTGCGTTCTTACTGGACCGGTGTACTTGCCGACCTTGCCATTTTTGTCCATCTTAGGATTCTCAGGCTTAAGCTGAAACAAACTCCCGTCTTCGTTGATATAGCTTAGGCACTTGCCGAAATCATGCATATCGGGGCTGGATACTCGCAACCCTAACGCCTGGTAAGTAGCACCTCGACCCTCTAACTGAGTTGTGGCAGTCGCTATGAGGGACTCGTGGATTTTTGATTGACCCAATTCTTCGATAAATGCAGGCGTAAGATTAATGAACATAACGATTTTCTCTGATTTAGTTTGTCTGTTCAGTCTAGCTGACTTTTGTTAAATTGGCAAGCTAGTAAAAATACCTATTTTTGGTCAGGGGATTTCACTTTAGCACTCTGCAATTGACCAAAGCAAAATCACCGCTAAATTTTAATTTGCGGTGATCAGCATCACAACGTGCTTAACTTTTATTCTTCTACAACAGCATCACCGGCCTGCACCGGGTCAGGTGGGATATTGTATCCCTTGCCCCATAGCGCTTCCATGACCTTGTGCCGCTGCTGTCGGTCAGTCATTGGTCGTTGGCTAACTTGCACAGGTGGTAAAGCGCTCGCTGTATCTGGCCTCTCTAGCCCCTCTAAAATGGATAATCTGACAGTAACGACAGTTTTAAGTGCATTTGCCAAACTCTGTAGCGTTGCCGCATCTTTCTGTGGGTCTTCACCCGTGCCGCGATCAGCATTGTTTATATCGGCCATCAACTTATCGGTAATCTTCAGCGCTTGCAGTTGGGTCTGGTTGGCGGCCACCCAGTTAGTTCTTAAGCGACGCTCGTTGGATGCAGCATCATAAAGTGTCGCCTGCCCTTGCCAGTCTTCTGATAAGGCTAGGGCTTCCCACTCTGGAGGGATAATCGATTGCCCTCTCGCCGCTGCTAGCTGCTGGAGTGACCTCGGTGGATCCAACAGCAGATACTCGGTAAACAAATCAATTTGGCTGGTGTTTTTTAAGTCAGACATGTTGGGTATCTCCATTTTGCGGCTCGGTTGCCTCTACCTCAGGATACAGTCCGGGGGATTCACCACCCGTATACCGATTGGTATAGGCCGTTGGGAGTACAACCCCCGATTCGATGTTGAGTTTTGCGGTTTGAGCAGTCAGCAGCTCCGTCTTGGCCACTTCAACGCGGTCGTCTTGATGGACAACCCACCCAAAAGTCACTGGCTCTAGCCCACAGGATTCAATCCAAAGTTTTAACACGGGTTCCCAACAGGTTTTCAGTCGCGTTAGCACCTGTGATACTTCAAAAGCGCGATCAGCCTCGTCTACACCTGCTAGCCCGCCGCCGACCGATCGTTTACCCCATAGTCGTAACTCAGTGTAATCAGTCGAGGCTAAGACGTGGTCCTTGAGCGCTTCAAGCCCTTGCACCACTGCATTTGATTGCCGGTGATGCACTTTGATCTTGATGCCAGGGCCATGCACCAAAAAGCCATCGTTCCGCAGCGATTGATTCAGCATATCTGACACCTGCTGGATCCGTGTGGCAAACTCATTCGGGCTAAGCACCTTCTTTAATTCACTATCTTCAATTTCAATCAACTCTAATCGAGTCAGCAACCCTGGCAAACTCATGACCAGTTCTAGATAAGGGTTATACGCTGACTCCCGCCATTGGGGCAAATCCTCATACGCTTTCCAGTGCAATCGATCAGGGCATTTCTTTGATAGATGTGTGTGTACTTGCGTACTATCCCACCGGATCACACCGTCAACGACAGTAAATGTCACTGGCCGCCCGCGCACGGCAGACGTGCAATAGGCGGTGTATAGCGTTGCCAAGACGTCATCGAGCAACGGTTCAATCAACGCCTTTGTCTCGGCATCACCGGCAATTGCTAACGATGCTTGAGCCATCATCCGAGCGTAACCATAGCAATACCTCACCTCTAGCGGGTCGAGGTTGCGCTGTACGCTGCGACTGCCTAAAAATGAGTTACTCATACGCCAACACCTCAGGAACACTCACTAGCTGGATATCCACTCGCATCAACGGCCCACACTCACCTTGCCCCATGTAATCAAACGTAAGCTGTTTGTTGCTGATTGCCCATAGGTTATTGACTAACTGGTAGGTGCGAGGAAAATGCCCTAGCGCCCAAAGGCAATGTACTGGACTGATGCGGAAAACACTTGTCTCTCTCGCTTGTTCCCTCGCAACAATCGATTGCCAAAACATATACAGACTAGCAACCTCTGATTCGTCAAGCCCCTCATATCGCAGCTCAATCGTTGCCCCGCCGCCAATGGCAACTGACCGCTGTAGCTCCTCCTCAATCCCCTCGGTAGAACCCTGCTCTTGTTTACTCAGGTTTTCCCACTGTGGACTAGACTCGGTACCCCATTGCACTACACGTGTAGGGCTTGGTTGCATTGGAAATAATAAATATTGCATAAGCGTTGACAATAATTGAATTCTATTGTACAACACTTTTGACAATTAGCAAATTTGGCGGGGTACCAAGTGCCTAAAAAGTTTTTGGCACACCCCCACAATTTTTATTAAAATGGAAAGGCTGTCTTTTTTCGGGGGCAGTAACCTTAAGATACTTTTGCCATGGCAGCCACGGTTGTCATGGCTTTTGTTGTGCCGGGGTACCATACTGCATTATATTTCTGCCGGGGTACCGTGCAATTTAGACCTGGCCTTATGGACCAAAAACTGTCTGGCTTATTGGGCAGGTTAGGAC
>JAYWHF010000114.1:0-1677 GCA_043777855.1 Gammaproteobacteria bacterium
GCCGTCGAACGTGCTTGTGGATACATGGCCGAGCGGGTTGGTGATACTGGTGCGGTTTCCTGCAGTGTCGTAGGCAAATGTCCAAGTCTGCCCGCGCGGGTCGGTCATGGTCAAGGGGAGGTTTTGTGGGGAATTGGTGAAGGCCCAGGTGCGAGTTTGGCCATAGCTTGCTGAGTAACCAACTGGATAAGTCTGGTTATAAACCTCGTCTTTCTCGGTTTTGATGAGCATGTTTCCTACTGCGTCGTAGGTGAAGTCACTACGTTTCCCGCCGTTTTCTTGGATGCTAATGGGGATGCGCAGATTGGAATGCCATGTGTAGCTTGTGAGGCGCAAACCCCCCGCATCCTCAGCAGATGCTCCTTCTGCAATTTGTGATGGCAACCGTCTACCAATGTCGCTCCAGAAGTAGTTTGTGAAGAAACCACGAAAATCAGTTTCGCTCTTAATCAGTCCCCAAACATCCGTGAAGTTTGTAGCCGCAGGTGTGGCTGAGCCGGCAGCAGGCTGATCTGCGCTTTTCAGAGAAAGATAACCTTTCGGGCTGGTATAGCTCAGGCCACGCCGCGTGCCTAAAGCATCTGTCACATAAATCGGTTGGCCGCTGATCGCTTGTGTGGTCGTGTTGGATTGGTATTGCACCGTGCTGCGATCTGCGCCGCCTGCAAGCTCAGAGCTTATGGCTCGGCCTAGGTTGTCATAGGTATAAGTTGACCAGCGCTTGCTGTTTTCATCTTGAATGCCTGTGATGGCGAGGGGAAAGCTGGCATTCTCATAAAGATAAGTTTTGATGCTGTTATCTGGATAGCGCACGCTGATGAGCCGATTGGATGCATCAAACTGATATAGAAGGTTGCCACCATCGGGCAAGTTGACTTGTGTTGTCAGAGCTTGGTCATTGATATTAAAAGTCAACTGCCGGCCAAAGGCATTAGTGATGCTTTGTAACCGTCCAACAGCATCGTAGCCATACGTCATCACCCAACCATTAGGTTCGACGACACGCCGTATGCGACCGGCATCATCGAAAATCCATTTCGTATCGCTGGTAAGGAGCTTGAAGGTGTATATTTTCCCGAGCAATGGGTCTGTGCTTGCCGATAGCGTGTCATTTCCATCGGTGTCTAGCAGAGTAGTGGCTGAATGCGAGTTGGCATCAATGTTGGTATCGGAAATAAAGCCATCGATAGCATCACCCATGAACCTTTTACTTCGGCCATCGCCAAGCTCTACGCGAAATATATCCACAGAAAACGGCGCAGCTACGGCATTAGCATTACTTGATTGAGGCAAGTCAATTCTTAGCTTATTTATCTTTGGTATTTGCGAAAAATGCCATGCCCACGCAGTTGCATTTATTCCATTAAGGGTAACGCGCATCGTATTTGCGCCAGACGGAGCCGTACCTAGCGGTAAGTTGAGAAATTCGTTTTTAGGCCCACCCAAGTAAACTCTCTTCCAAGTTAAAGGATGCGAAGCAGAATCCGAGAAGTCAGTATCCAACAGGATTTTGTTTCCCGTGGACGGAGCGATGGGCTGTGTTGTGAATAAGCTTGTAAAGCTGGTGCCCGATGCTGAGCAAATAGGGACATTACTAGGTGTTACTCTTGGTGATTGGCCGCTGTTTAAGACGCATTGAGCTGCATAGTGATTACCACGCAATTGTGTAATCTCTAT
>JAYWHF010000115.1:0-13451 GCA_043777855.1 Gammaproteobacteria bacterium
CACCCCAATTCGGATTAGTCGCTTCGTCACCATGAGGTACTTTCGTAATGGTGGCGGGTGTGCCATCTTGATTGTTTCCTGTGCCAGAAATACCTTCAACAACGATCAACAAATCAGGATTCACCGAGTTAATGGCGGTATAGGCTTTCTCGGAAAGTGATTTCCAATCTGCCCAAGTGTAATCCCACGGCTCGTTAAAGATATCGATACCAAGAATGTTGTTTACACCTAACTTCTTAGAAAGCCCTGCGACCTCTTTTAAGTTGTCCAGCCAAATAGCTTCGTTATAGAGCTGAATATGCTTAACGCTGCTTGGATTACCGGTTTCCGCACAGGAGTAATCTTCACGCTTGTAATCATAATTCGGACGATCTTTATCAACGTAGGGCGGACGAGCATCCAAACGCCCTGCTCTCCATCCGAGATAGTTGGAGCACGAGTGGATGTCAATCATCACGTTGATGTTATTCACCGCCGCCAACTTAATAAAATCTTCCATTGCCTGACGCGCGCTGGTGGCTCGAACAGAAGGGTGATTTTTTAAGAACGGCGCTTTGCCCTGCGGATCGTTAGCATCCAAGGTTTGTGGAGCGATAGGGAACCGTACCACATTGATGCCCATGCCTTTAATTTCGGTCATGGCTTGTTGGATGGTACGACCAGTGCCCGCGCCGCCGTTCGCCCAAAAGGTGTTGCCCATGTAAAGCTCCATAGGCGCGCCGCTTGGGTTATCGCCACTGGAAGGCTCATGCCGTCCTTCAAGCCCAAACCAGTTACCACACTTAACCGGCAATATGGCACCGTTTTTGGTGATGTTGCCCGATGCGTCCACTCGGAATGTACCCGGACCGGTGGCGGTGGAGGTTGCTACAGAGCTTGAAGTTGCCGGCGTCGAGCTTGCGGGTTTGGAGCTTGCGGGTTTCGAGCTGGCAGGTTTAGAGCTGGCCACTTTCGAGCTGGCAGGTTTAGAGCTAGCTACCTTTGAACTAGCAGGTTTCGAGCTGGCCACCTTTGAACTGGTGGGTTTTGATGAAGCGATAACAGAGCTTGCGGGCTTGGAGCTTGCCGGCGCGGAAGATGCGACCGCATCACCACACACAGAGCCAGTCACCTGAGGCTTTTCAGCCGCTAAATCATTATTTTTGTTACCTTGAATGCCGAACTCAACGGACTGCCCCGGCTGAATACTGCTGTTCCAGCTAAGCCCAGTTGCGCTATAAGGATTACCGCCGGTAATTGTGGCATTCCACGAACCAGTCATGCTGTTGGCATTGTATGCCCAACCCACCGTCCAACCATTTAAGGTGTTACTGGTATTGTTGGTGATCTTGATAGACCCAACAAAACCCGTATTCCATTCATTCTGAATGTTGTAGCTACAAATAGCGGCCTGCGCTTGACCTGTAGCCGACACGCCTAAAGCCAGCATCGCTGCTAGACCCAAGGCCTTTTTAAAAGGAGCTTGCATATTAATTTCTCCAAAATTTCGTTGCTGAAAGGGTTGTAATGCCCACATTATTATTGGTTTATCTACGGCCTGAACTAAGACTGCAAGTCCCGAGTTTGGGCTGCAAATATTGTTGCTTCTATTAGTGCTTCTAATTGACACTTTTAGCTAATGTTGAAACATGTTGGATACTGTCATTTGGACAGCGGCAGCACATTGAGACGAAGTAAAACGGAGGGACATACTTCAGGGCGGCCTATTTCGATCTTTTTATTATGGGTAACGCAGTTGTAACGCTCTGACTAACAGTTTTTCTGAGTGGCTGTTATTTTTAAGTTTTTTTTGCCACTATTTTTTAAGCAATAGTTTTTTAAGTGGCTATTTTTAAGTCGCTATCTTTCAAGTCGTTTATTTTTTTGATTAACTTTACTGGGTAACTAGGTGCCGCGAGAATAAATTCGAACATCAACTGAAAAATTATTATGTAAAGACTTTGATGCTAGCAACCCGTTTTGGCCAAAGAATTTACACGATTATTATGTAATGTCAATGTGTACTTTTTAAAACAGGCACTATTAAAGCATTTAAGAAAGATAGTTCCACAGACACTTCCATCAACAGACATTTCCATTAATAGACATTTCCATTTTGCGCCAATGACGTCAAAACCATCATTCGAATAAACCGTATTATTGAATGCCGCCAGAAAACCCATGCTCATTAATCTCACTAGACTGAGGGAATTTGTTAGCAAGCGCTTGCATTACAGCAATTACATTGAGCGGTGACTGCAATTCTAACTGATGGCGCAGCTGTTGAATTCGCCATTCAAAAACGTTGTAACAAGCGTTAAACGCGCGGCGAATTTTGTCATCGCTACCCGATACACCCGCAGGGTCTGGTAGACCCCAATGAATCGATTGAGGTGCGCCGACAAAGTGCGGGCAATGTTCTTGTGCCGCATTGCCACAAACCGTCAGTATTAAATCTAACTCAATGGCCTGATCCTGTGCAAACTCATTCCAACTTTTGCTGCGCACTTCGTAACCCAGAGCGAGTGGTGCAATTTGTTCAAGGGCGAAAGGGTTTACTTTTCCAGCGGGGTGGCTGCCGGCACTGTAAGCTTCAAAATAGTCCCCCATCAATCCATTAAACAAACCCTCCGCCATAACACTGCGAGCAGAATTTCCTGTACATAACACTAAAATTTTCAACGGCTGTTGTTGGATAGTAGTGTGCGCCATAGGTTTATTGTGTGCAGTTAACAGCATGCGGCACCACCTTCCGATTGAGTAGTTTTATTAAAAGGTATTTCTGTACCGCACCCTGCAAATAAACCATAGTGGCGACTAAAATCACCGATAAATTCAAAATGCGGAGCAAAACGGGTTTCACTTAACATACGAAAACTATTGCCGCACACTGGAAATACACGCCCAGTTTCTATCGCGTGATGACTGTCCAAATCAAATTGATCGGCAAGCTTAGGAATCGTCCCTTTGTAGATAACCGCTTGACCGTGATCTTCGCAAGCATCTTCCAGCTGGGCAAGCTTAAATAATCGATAAGTGGCGGAAAAAAATTGGAGCTTACCGACTCGAGGAACCAATTCAGGATCTGTGATCTCAAGAGGGCGATCCGCTACCAAGCGCGGATCAATAAAACCGGCATGCTTGGCTAAACGTAAAAAATCATTCCAGTAAAGCGCGCCCCCCAAACACTCGCCATACAGTACCGGGTCATTTTTTACAGAGTCAGGTACGCGACGATCCGCATAAACATCCGAAAAAAAGAATTCGCCACCCGGCTTTAAAAGCCGCTGAACGCCGGCGAGCACCGCGGGTTTATCCGGTGATAAATTTACGACACAGTTTGAAACAATAACGTCAAAACTATTCGGCTCTAACTCCAGCTCATCCAATTTTTCGATAAAGCCTTGGATAAACTTAATATTGTCGTAACCGAAAGCCTTAACATGATAGGCCTGATGTTCTTTTGCAACCGCCAATTGTTCATGAGTCATATCAACCCCCACCACTAAACCGCTCGGCCCAACAAGTTGAGCCAGTGCATAAACATCACGCCCCGACCCGCAGCCCAAATCCAAAACACGGCAGCCCTTCAAAAGCGAAGGACATACCAAACCACAACCATAATAACGATTCAAGACCTCTGGATGAATTTTGGCGAGCAAAGGTTTTAACCAATCGGGCACCAAGCTAATATCACAACAGGCCGAGGTTTTTAAATCACTGGTTTGCTGCAATTGCTTCCCGTAATAATCTTGAACTAACTCATGCATAATGAAATTCTCTATTCGATTTTAAAAAAGTTGTACATTTTCTGGATGAGCCACGCCACTCACGTGTTCCTCATTCGTGATAAAAATTACGTTCAGGCCAATCATCCGGAAGCCACTGTAAATCCTTTGGCTCATCAATATCATTTAAGTGAGCCATTATCTTTACCCGCCACTGTAACTGCTCAAAACGTTGGCGAGTTTCAGAGAACACCGAGTCGGTGCTCCACAAAATATTCTCAAATAATAACGCGCTATATTTATTAAAGCCCAACAAGGTGTAACCACCATCGCTGGCGGGAATAATCACAGCATCATGACTGCTTAAACTCTCAGCAGAAAATTGCAAAATATCCGGCGTTAACTGCGGGCAATCCGTACCGACCAGCAACACTGATTCTCCCCTATCGATTGCTCGTTCGCTGGCCCGCGCCAGTCGCATGCCTAAATCACCGGAACCTTGCTCAGTCAACTCAACGGTGGAGGAGATAGGTAAGGTTTTCCATAGCGGATGGCTAAGCTCAGGCGTCACACACAACTCGACAACCCCTATAACAGCGGTCTCGCCATGACTAAGCATTCTGAGTAAGAGTTTTTGCGCTAGTTGCGCAGCACCACGTTCGCCCAGCGCCGGAATTAATCGCGTTTTAGCGAAACCAGTAATTGGCGCCTTAGCAAAAATAATAAGTCGTATTTTTTTCATTTCTTAGTCGTATTTCTTTCCAAGCATTCGTATTTCTTTCCAAGCATTCGTATTTCTTTCCAAGCATTCGTATGCATTATTAAAATTCTTGGCTCTCAATATTTGGCCGCTATTTTTTCAATAGCCACACCACGCCAGTAGTTCCAACGCAGTCGCCACATTAAAAAAATGGTTCGCCATACGCCTTGCGTTTCCCAGCGCCGTCCGGACGTTACGACACGCTGGCGCAAACATGCCGGCGACAAAGGTTTTAGCCGACGACACAATTCGATATCCTCCATGAGTGGCTGATCAGGAAAACCGCCAACACGGTAAAACAATGAACGTCGAATAAAAATCGCCTGATCGCCCGTTGCAATACCGGTTAACCGAGAACGTAAATTCATCATAAATGCAACCATTTTCAACATGTTTGAGCGCCCCGCAATGGTCACATCAAAACGACCCCAATCGTAACGCCCCTGATGCAGGCAGGCGTCTATCGCTAAAAGTGCATCAACCGGCAAACGGGTATCCGCATGCAAAAATATAACTACATCTCCGGAGGCATGAGCTGCACCCAAATTCATTTGACGCGCTCGTCCTTCTGCGGAATGAAGGACTTTAAAATGACTAAGCTCAAGAAATTCAACTGAGTCATCCTGACTGCCACCATCAACAAAAATAACGTTACAACCATTTTCAATAAATGGTTGTAAGTGTGATAACAAATCCGGCAAAAGCATTTGTTCATTGAGAATCGGAATAACAATCGACAGCTTCATAAGACTAAAAAACTCAAGGCTGCGTACGATTCAAATTCCAGTTATAGTCTAAAAACTCGATATCAAAATCTCCGTTACGAAGTTTTTCTATTTGCGATGGCGATAGCATTAATTCAACGACATAAATACCTAAAAAATCTTCAAGCGACTGCGAATCACGCCAGCCATTCTCAAAATCTTCTCTATACCACTTAAAAATTGACGAGAGCTTTAGCGAATCATTTGATACAAAGTTACGTGTTTTATCTCGTAAAAAACGACGAGTTTGATCCTCTAGTTGAACGTCTAAATGACCACCGGTGTAAGCCTCGTTTCGGAGCGCTGGGCATCCAATACTCGCACAGTTAGCGGCAAAGTGTATCCGTGGCTCTTGATAGCGATCCGAACCCCTTATCAAACCTTGCTCAATATCATCAAGCGATAACGTCTTACCAAATAATGGGATAAACGTTTTTTTCCAAGGTGAATGCAACAAGCTGCCGAGCTCTTTTATGGATTTAATTTTTTTGTAATCACTCAGCACTAATTTTACTGTCCAAGCGTTGTAGGCATTTAGCAAAAAAGCCAGCTGCTCAGACTTAGTCCAGCTATCGAACTGGGGCTGACTAACACTTGCGAGGCTGTCTAAATAGCGCTGTAAAAGCTGTGCGCTCTTTTCAACACCGGCGTAATTCACTTGCGTTGAATTGCCAGCCGCTACAACATTTTCACTGAGCACATGACTCCAATCAGAGTGATCAAAACCGGATTTCGGCACACCTTGTAAAGCAGGAGTTTGTGCGAACACCGCTGCATCGCATGCTATTAATACATACAGCACGATAACTGAGATTTTCATGATTGCAATTTTCATTTTTCTAACCTCTACGCCAGCGATGATAACGTTCAACAAACCCTAGTAATTTTTTGGGGCTATGTGCGCGCTTCCATTCTCCGGCCACATATTTATTAGCTTCAGCTAAAGTAGGATAGGTGTGGATAGTGCCTAAAATTTTCGTTAAGCCTAAACGCCATTTCATCGCCAAAACAAATTCAGTCAATAAATCCCCCGCATGCTCACCCACAATCGTCACACCTAAAATACGATCTTTACCAGGCACGGTGAGCACTTTGATAAAACCATAATTGGCACTGTCGGCAATGGCTCGATCAAGGTCATCGATACCAAACCGTGTAACCTCATAAGGAACTTTCTTCTCAATAGCTTCCTGCTCATTCAAACCGACACGCGCCACTTCAGGATCAATAAACGTTGTCCAGGGGATCACTCGATAATCAACCTTGAATTTTTTAAAAGAGCCAAAGAGTGCATTCACGGCGGCATACCATGCTTGGTGTGCAGCGGTGTGCGTAAACTGATAAGGTCCAGCAACATCGCCTGCGGCAAAGATATTGGGATAAATTGTTTCAAGATACTCATTGGTTACCACTGTTTTCTGGACTGGAATTCCAAGCTCCTCCAATCCAAAACCCGTTAGCCTTGGCGCACGTCCCACGGCGCAGATCAGCGCATCAAATTCAATCGATTTAGTTTCGCCTCGATGTTCAACAATGATGCGCTTCACTTCGCCGTCTCTTTCGCAACGCAGCGCTTGATACCCCACGAGAACATTCACACCATCACGCGCGAGCGATTGTTGCGCAAGCTCAGAGACTTCTCTATCTTCACGTACCAACAATCGTTCTCCGCGCTCAAGTTGTGTAACAACACTGCCCAAACGTGCAAACGCCTGCGCTAATTCTGATCCAATGGGGCCGCCACCTAGAACGACAATACGAGCAGGTATCTGCTCAAGCATTGCAAAATTTTCCCACAGTGTATCGCTTGTTAGATAGCCCACATCATCCAACCCCGGCAACGATGGAATCAGAGGAGCGGCACCCGCGGCTATAACAATACTGCGCGCTGTTAATTTTTCTTTTGTATTATCGGGCGCGGTTATTTCAACGGTCCAAGGATCTATCAAACGCGCATAACCTTGCCGGACATCTACACCCAGCTGGGTATAACGTTCAACGCTATCATGTGGCTCAATCTCGGCAATAACGTCATGCACCCGCGCCATGACTTTTTTAAACGAGAAAATAGGGTTCGCCGCAGTAAGTCCGTAATGATCCGCATGACGAATCTGATACGCAAGCTTCGCACTTTTGATCAGTGCCTTGCTCGGCACGCATCCATAATTCAAACAGTCGCCGCCCATTTTATGCGCTTCTACCAAAGTTACTTTAGCTTTTACCACCGCCGCAATGTAAGACGTAACCAAACCAGCTGCTCCGGCGCCAATCACAATGAGGTTGCGATCAAACGACCTAGGGCGTTGCCATTTTGAATAAATTTTACGAAGCTTAAGTACACTCAATATTTTTTTTGCGGCGATTGGAAAAATTCCCAGCAATACAAACGACAGTATAAGTGCCGGAGACAAAATGCCCGATAAGCTAGTAATTTGTGCGAGCTGAGTTCCGGCATTGACGTACACTAAAGTTCCAGCCAGCATGCCAATTTGGCTCACCGCATAAAATGTGGTGGCACGCATACTTGTTAACCCCATAACCAAATTAATAAGAAAAAAGGGGAATACAGGAATTAATCGCAGAGTAAATAAATAGAATGGACCTTCTCGTGAAATACCGTCATTAATTGCATCAAGCCGATCTGAAAAACGCGATGCAACACTATCACGTAGAATATAACGTGATACTAAAAAGGCGAGCGTTGCACCAAGACTTGATGCGAATGAAACAATAATGGTTCCCCAGACAACACCAAAGAGTGCGCCGCCGGCAAGCGTCATTACCGCAGCACCGGGCAGTGAAATCGCGGTGATCAATACGTAGACTAGAAAAAATAAAAACCCTATTAAAATTGGCGACTGATCTCGAAGGCTCACAAAGCCATCAAGACTCGATTTTAGTCCGTCTAACGTCAGGAATCGATCAAAACCAAGCATAAAAAAAATGACGACAATTATTGCAATGATGAGGAGAATAAAAAATTTCTTCATCTTATATGCCAACTTCTATTGCTGTGTTCGAATCAAAAGTTCCGCCGCAGCTTGAACCACTACCCGCCGTGCAGCCAAAGCAATGATCTGCAACACGAATCGGCTTTCCTTCGGGATCTTTTGTTAGCAAATCGCGCAGATGGGGCAAACCCTTATCGAAAACACTGCGCGGTGAAGGCAGACCTAATTGCTGATTAAAATCACAGTCGGACAGACTGCCTTGCCAATCTACACTAATTAAATTGCGGCACATGACATGATCAAGATTACCGGCTGCATAGTTATCCTTAAGCAGTTGCAAATAACTGTTAAATGTACCCTTAGAAATGAGCATAGAACCAAACCGTTGTATAGGCATATTCGTCAGCGCAAATAACTGATTAAATTCTATGTTAAAGTTTTCTTTTAACTCACGCTTATAATCAATCTCAAGATTTTTTTGATTCGGCGGCAATACTGCGCCTTGCGGGTTGTAAACCAAATTCAATATCAGCCCTGAGCCGGCTTTGCCATAACCAAGTTCGTTCAGTTTCCGTAGCGCGGATATACTTTTATCGAAAGTACCCTTGCCGCGTTGTTTATCAACATTGTCAATGGAATAGCAAGGTAGCGACGCAACAATTTCGACTTGATACTTTGCCAAGAATTCTGCTAAGTCTTCTTGATTGGGTTCAAATAAAATTGTCAAGTTGCAACGATCTATAACCTTAACGCCCAATGCACGCGCCGCCTGTACAAGTCCACGAAATCCATGGTGTAGCTCTGGCGCACCACCCGTCAGGTCAAGCGTTCCAATATTGCGCGCTTTCAACACATCTGGAATCAAGGAGAGGGTTTCTTCATCCATCATCTCCGTACGAGTTGGCCCTGCGTTAACATGGCAATGAACACAGGTTTGATTGCATTTATATCCCAAATTAACTTGCAGTGTCGTTAAGGCATACCGCGTAATTTGCGGAAAGTCTGATATTTCCAATAGTGGCAAGGTGGCGTGCATAACGCGTACTCCATTTCAAAAAAGTCATCGCTGAAAAATCTGATGTAAATTTAACAGCGCGGGATAAATTTCACTCAAAATACTCAAGCCAACTCAACACTCAAGCCAGAAAGAACGGTTCAATGGCCCTAACGCCGCCCCCGTTATACGCTAACGCGCCGGTTAAAAATAGTCTTGCACGTGTAGGGCCGTTTCTATTTCTTTGCAACACGTTTACTAGAGTATCTTATAGGTATTTTGTTACAGGCCGCCAATTAAAATAATGTGAAAATTTTAGCGTGGCAATCATCGATAAAATTCCAATACCGGCGCTGACACTACCCTTGATGGTGCCACTTATTTTTGACGTTCCTATTCTTACTTTTGAGTTAACTGCATATTCATTTATTCGCAAACCTTTTATGATTGCTTTCACTTGCATCTCGACAGTCCAACCAAACGCTTGGTCTTGCATATGCAGCTGCTGAAGTGCTCTGGTGCGTATGGCGCGAAATGGCCCTAGGTCAGTTACTTTATGCCCCCAGAAAAAATGGATTAGCAAGGCCGCAAACCAGTTGCCAAAACGTTGCGGTATCGTTAATGCGCCCGGGTCCCTAAAGCCGAGAGTGCGTGAGCCAATCGCCAGATCATCTCCGCTGTACACACCCTCTAACAATGTGGTGGCTTGCAGGATATCGCAAGAATTATCACCGTCGACAAACAGGACAACATCACACTCAGGTAAATGGCTAATGGCCGTAAGGCAGGCGATGCCATATCCAGCGATAGGTTGGGACACAACTACCGCACCGCAGAAACTAGCAAACGCAGCCGTTTGATCGGTTGAACCATTATCGCAAACTACAATACTGTCGATAATAGCCTCGCTCTCTTTTGCACCCAGTTGCCACAAAGCATCAATCACTTTTCCGATAGCAAGCTCCTCGTTCAACGCAGGAATAACAACAGAAACACGTAAACCTTTATACATTTTTTTGTTACTCAACCGTTGCTAAAATAGACAATAAAACCTGCAAAAAAAATATCTTATATGTCACCCTAATACAATATGAAAGTACGGATGTTATAAAAACTCTATACTTTCCCAATAGTTTTGTGAGAATTGCGAGAAATAAATTCAATCGCTATTACCGTTAGTAGCAATAGAATTTGCACTAACGTAAATGGCCAAGCCACTAAGAATTGCGCAGGCACTAAATCATTTGCAGCAAACAACTTTGAATCGAGCAAAACAGTGCTATTAAAATAGGCCAGCATTAAAACGCTAACGCTTGCCGCTAACCAGTATCGCCCTAGGAGTAATGCGGGAGCAATTAACCATAGGCCATACCATGGATTCACAACGGGTGAAAAAAAAAGTAGGATCAATAACGCATAGTCCAACGGTGGCAACGCGTCAGAGTAGAACAATCGCCACCGCACAAAGAGTAAGCCAAGCGCAGAAAGTGACAAGATAGCTATGACGAATTTTGTTCCGGAATGTATCAGTAATTCCACACAGCGAAATACTAATGGATTAAATCGCCATTCCTGTGTAAATACGCTGAGTGCTTTAAAGTCACTTCCTCCTTGAACCCAGAACGGCAGATAACAAAGGCACAGCACAAATAAGAAAGACAATCCCACTCTACCGCACCAATTCCAACCTTGCCCCCTAGGCATCGCCAGTAGAAAAGGTAAAACAATTAGTGCTGATATTTTAGTTCCAACGGCCAGCGCTAAGAAAATACCGACAAAAATAGCGTGACAATTACGCCAACTTATCAACGCCATCAGCAACAAGCCGCCGACTAAAATATCCGGGTGAGCACTCGCCATACTTTCCTTTAAAATCAACGGGTGAATGGCATATAGCAACGTCGAACGAATTGGAATTTTTTGTTGCATTAATAACAGAAGAATACCCATATCGCTGAGCAATAAAATACTTTGCAATGCGCCAATTCTGCCCGGCTCTATTTTGTAACCCAACGCAAAGAGCCCTTGTAACACCGGCCCATAAATGGTTGGCACTTCTGGGTAGTTAATGCTGTAGAGAATATCCTGCCAAAATGCGGAGATAGTAGGTTCATTGAAAAACACTAGCGGAGCTTGCAGATAAGGATTAAAAGTAGTGGCGGTTTGGAACCCATCCCAAAGATATCGGTAGTGATCGTCTTCGAGTAATGGGCTTGCGTACGCAGCGACTAAGCGCAAAATTAGCGCCAAACCTATAATCGTGCAATTTGAAATGGAATTGAACGATTGATCCAAACCAACCCACAAAAACAGAAGCGCACCAATTGATGCGCTTATGAATATTGCCAGTAATTGTACGAATACTGAAGCATCACTGCCCCAAACCAATAAACTTGCCTGAACTAAAGCCAACGAAAAAAAACTGATTCGCAAGCCGTGATAGCTCTTCACGATTAATTAAGGCTCCGCAAGATTACAGCTCCGCAAGGTTAATTAAAACCATAAGCATAAGAAATAGAAATAATGCGATCATCCTTTACTGTATTGCGGCCAGCAGTTATTTTAGCAAAATTTAACGATAGACCCTGATTCTCCGCAAATGAATAATTGAGCCCAAGTTTTATTAACGAGCGCTCTTCTTTTACTTCTGGAAAACGTGAGGGTGAGAAACCCGCTCCACCAATATCTAAATCACCACTGTATTTTTTATTGCTAACACCAATAGATGCACTTAACTCTCGCGTAAAAGCTAACCCCGCATTGATATCATAGAAGGTAGCATTAGGAACCGAATTATCGCGATTCTGCACCCCAATTTCGCCCCATAACGAAAACATCGGTGAAATTTGTTTGCCAACAATCGCAGCAACTTCGAGGCCATTCGCGGCCTTACCTAAGCCAGCTAAACGAGCACCCTCATAGTTACCTTTTAAAATCGCGGCCGCGCGCAAAGTAAGCGTAGGAACGCCGCTGCTAATATACTCATCAAGAACACGCCAATTACCACCAATAACAGTATCAATGCGGCCACTACTGGAGTCTGCACTACCCACTTCAACTTTTGCTTGTCCGGCAGCAAGATCAAATGATAAGGAGTCCAGTAACCCGTAAGTAAACTGCACAGTATTCGTCGTCGACTTATACTCTTCTGCCGCACCCGTAATCGCCCACACGGATAATTCTTTATCACCAATTATGGATTCTTTAGCGGTTTGTTGGGTGTGATTAATACCAAGCGTAAACTGACCTGGAGCCGGCAACCAAGGCGAAGTGCCTTCAGCGATAGCGCTGAAGGGCATCATCGACAGCCCTACTGATAGCCCTATTGATATTGTGAATAGTTTTCTTTTCATGGCAAGATTCTCATTGAATAGATAGAGTTGGCATTAAGGGGATGCAGTAGCAATTTCGTCATAAGGAATGCAAGGGTTGCAATGCCGCTTTCGTGGACGCGCGCAAACCAATGATCAAAAAGAAATTACAATTTAAAACGACGTTTTAGAAAAACACCCAGCGCTGCTTGTTCATCTTGCGACAACATAGTGAACGTTTTTTCTGCCATACCTTTGCCTTCCAACAGTTCAGCGGCAGATGTCTTATCTAACATTTTTCCCGCAAGCGGGCACGCTTTACAGATAATTTTTTCGGCATAAATTCTCTTTCCCATGTTGTACATGTGAGCAGCACCTGTCGTGGCACTACCCAAGCCTTCCGAACCTGACGCAAAAGCCCCAGATACATTTAGCGAACTGACCAATAGCGCAACACCAACAATTTTTTTAAAACTGAACATATTGATCGTGATGATTTCATGTTGCATAAATAACTCCGGCGTAAAAAATAATTGGGATACAAAGCCACGCCATCCTAGTGCCTGCTAGCGGTTAAAGTCATCACGAAAGTGTAACGGGAAGGTAACAAAACGTTTCAGAATTCAAATAAATTGCTTTGATGTAGTTTGATTTGGCTTGATGCGGCTTGATGTGGCTTGATGTGGAATGGTGCGACAAAACTATTTTTTCATCTATCGGCATGCCAGTGATTTAAATGGTTTTCTTTTTTTTAAATAATACGTATGATTTCGACCACTGAACAGTGCGATACCAACAAGTAATTCCCGCTTGATTCTCAACTAAACCTATAGATCGTTCCACTTCACAGAGAACCAGACCGTATGATTCGCGCAGAAATAGGCTTAATGGGTGGTAGTGGGCTGTACAACATGGACGCTCTGGAAAATATTCAAGAGCATGCGATAGATACGCCCTTTGGTAA
>JAYWHF010000116.1:0-4721 GCA_043777855.1 Gammaproteobacteria bacterium
AGGAAAACTCTCAAAGCTATCGACAATCATTTGAATAACCACAAGGTGTCCGTTGATTGCTAAAAATAACAACGTAGATAACAACAAGTAAAACTGCGAAAGAATTGTTACACTCATACCACTTGATGGATCATTTTGTGCCGCGAAGCCTAAGCCTAATTTCAAAGCCACAAATTGGCCGACTACAATAAATATATGCATCATTATTTGTAAACTAAAACCCAAGGCTAACCCGATCAATACTTCCTTCATCACCAAGAGCATTCCTTGTAATGACATCAATGAAACAACCGGCGCTGAAGGCAGCAGAGGAACAATTAATAGTGTGGTAAATAATGCAAGAATAATTCGTACGCGCGCCGGCACAACACGGGCGCCAATAATCGGTATGGCAAAATAAAACACGCTGATACGTACCATCGGCCATAGATATTGGCCGATGAATTGATTGATTTGTCCTTCGCTAACAACTAATTCCTGCATAGGTTTTTTTTCAAAATAAATTATTCCATAAAAAAATGCTAACCGATGAGATAAGGAATATTGGTGTAAAGCCGCACAAATAAATCCATAAATTTTGTGACAATCCAAGGGCCTGCCATCATGATGGTCGCAATCGTCACTATTAATCGTGGTAGAAAGCTTAGTGTCTGTTCGTTAATTTGTGTGGCTGCCTGAAACATACTGACTAACAACCCAACAAGTAGACTCGGCCCAACAATGACTAATACCATCAAGACGATGAGATAAAGCGCATCGGCAAATAAGTCCATCGCTACTTCTGGGGTCATGTCTTAAATACTCATAAAATTAAACGGTGAAGAATTTTCAAACACCATAGCTAGCCGCCAAGGTGCCAACAATCATTGCCCAACCGTCCACCAATACGAATAGCATTATTTTGAAGGGCAGAGAAATAATGAGTGGCGAAAGCATCATCATACCCATCGCCATAAGCACGCTCGACACCACAATATCAATCACTAAAAATGGGATGAAAATAATAAAGCCAATTTGAAAAGCTGTTTTTAGTTCACTAATAATAAAGGCGGGAATCAAAATATTAAACGGCGTTTCTTCGGGCGTCGCAATTGCTTGGTGTTTTGCTATACCCACAAACAGCCCTATATCTGACTCTCGTGTTTGTGCCAGCATAAACGCGTGAAAAGGCGATGCCGCTTTTGCCAAGGCATCTTGTGCCGATATTTGTTGATTGATGTAGGGTTGTAATGCATCTGCATTCACCTTATCAAATACAGGCTGCATGATAAAGAAAGTAAGAAAGAGTGCTAACCCAATCAGAATTTGATTTGACGGCGATTGTTGCAGCCCCAGCGCTTGTCGCAAAATTGAAAACACAATGATAATTCTGGTAAACGAAGTCATCATCATTAACAAGGCTGGCAAAAAAGTCAGCATTGTCATTATTGCCAGAATTTGCAGAGTTACTGTGTAATCTTGCGTACCATCTTTATTGGTTTTCACGGTAAATGCAGGCAACCCAGGAATACCAGAAAGTGAGCCGCCCACGTTGACAACCGACGCACTAACAGGAGCTAAGGGCGCAGGCTTGAGTGATACAGCCTGAGCATTTACCTGCAGGCTCAGCAAAGAAAATCCCGCGACTAACATTAAAAAATAGAACCTGAACGGCAATCGACAGCGCAACAAACTCATCATTTGCATAACAAAACCTTACTTTTTGGTATTTTTATAATCAGACGCACTGTTATTACCGATATCAGTTTGTTGCATCATATTTTTCTGTAAGAGCGCTACCAATTTCTGACTAAAATCTGATGCAGGTGGACTATTTTTTTCAGCAGAGGCGACGATAGCCTCATCAAATACATGCAAAGCATTGATCTGAGTTGCGGTAATACCCAATAGAATTTGCTTACCGCCAACGTCGATTAAGGTTATTCGTTCGCGCGTTCCAAGTGGCAGACTGGAGAGCATTTTGATAGTGGAATTTTGCATGAATCCGCCCTGGCTAAAGCGTTTTACAAACCAGGACAACCCATAAATCAAACCCAAAATTAACACCAAGCCACCCAGCAAACTCCCTAGTTGTGATGAGCTGCTTATTTTTTTTGAATCAGCAGCAGTTAGCTTTTGTGGATGAGTTATCGGATTATTATTAACGGCTGCCGCTAAGGTAGAGACAGCATCTATATTCGTCTTTACGACGGTGTCGGCCACCGTATTTTGTGTAACCCATATTAACGAAAAAAAAACAGTGGCAAGGGTAATACTCAGAAGATCACCAAAACGGTTACGGATTCCAATTGTTAGTTTCATAGCAGCGTCCACCATCAAATTAATTACTACCGCAACTTTTTAATTCGTTCCGCTGGGCTGATTACGTCAGTCATACGAATCCCAAACTTTTCATTAACTACCACCACTTCGCCGTGGGCAATTAGTGTACCGTTAACCAATACATCCAGAGGCTCACCCGCTAATCGATCCAACTCAATAACAGATCCCTGATTGAGTTGGAGTAAATTGCGGATAGTAATAGAGGTGCTGCCTACCTCCATGGAGATGCTGACCGGAATATCCAAAATAACGTCTAACTCTGGATTTAGCGTCGCTGCCGCAGCGTTGCCGTTAAATTCTTCGAACTGAACCGGGTTAGCTTTTGTCGCTTTTTCGTCTTGGTCGGCTTGCTCTGCCATAGCGGCAGCCCAGTCGTCGCCCATGCCGTCTTCAATGCTGTCATTTGCCATGATTTACTCCGGGGGTACCTGATATGTTTTGTGCGCTGGAACGATCAATAAATTGTTTCACTTTTAACGCGAGGTTGCCGCGCGACTGACCCAATTGAGCTCTGAACATAGGCACTCCATTGGCCGTAAGAACATGAAAACTGGGAAATTCTATGGGTATAACATCGCCCGCTTTTAAGTCGACAATATCTCTTAAGGTAATATCGCGACGAATAATATCGCACTCCAAATTTACTTTTGCGGCCAGCACATCTTCGCGCAATGCCCTAACCCAACGCTCGTCTTGTTCATCACTATCACTTTGTAAACCCGCGTCTAAAACCTCACGTATTGGTTCTATCATCGAGTAAGGCATGGTGATGTGCAGCTCACCGCCACCGCCATCCAATTCAACATGAAAGGTACTGACCACAACCACTTCACTGGGGCTAACAATATTAGCGAGCGATGGATTCACTTCCGAATGCACAAATTCAAAACTGATAGGCATTATGGCTTTCCAGGCTTCGGTTAAATCTACAAATACCTGGTTCAAAACCATTTGCACTACACGCAATTCTGTCGGCGTAAATTCACGACCCTCAATTTTTGCATGGCGACCATCACCACCAAAAAAATTATCCACCAATTTAAATACTAATTTCGCGTCAAGAATAATTAAAGCCGTGCCACGCAAGGGGCGAAACTTCACCATGTTTAAGCTCGTCGGAACATACAGAGTGTGAACATATTCACCAAATTTTTGAATTTGAATACCACCCACAGAAACATCCGCCGTTCTCCGCAATAGATTAAACATACTAATGCGGGTATAGCGGGCAAAACGCTCGTTAATCATTTCCAGCGTGGGCATACGCCCGCGCACTATGCGGTCTTGACTCGTGAGGTCATACATTTTTGCCGTGCCGGGCTCATCGTCTAGCCCGACATCTATGTCACCATCGTCGACTCCATGCAATAGCGCGTCAATTTCGTCTTGCGATAATAGGTCTTGCACTGGTTTATCCTTTTATTGCATAACAAAATTGGTGAAGAGAACTTGTTCTACATTAGGTAATTTATCTTTGCCTTTACTGGTTTTCTCAGCAGTTTTCTCTTTCTCTTTATCAGTCGCTTTATCAGCAGCTTCCATCTGCTCTTTAATCAGAATTTCTTGCACTATTTTCAACGCATCTGAACGCAATTTTTCTTTACCCTCTACAGTTTGCAAATCATCGAACACTTGACTGCTGAGTAAGAGGACCAGACCATTTCGTACAGCCGGCATATGTAACTCCAATACTTTTAACGCCGCTGGATTGCGGTAGCTTATTGTCAACTCTGCCTGCAAAAAACGCTGCCGACCATTTACGTCGTAATTGACCGTAAAGTTTGGCTTAAGCGCGTAGTAAATAATGGGCAGTATGGGTTCACTTGGTTCATGTGCTTTATCGCCACTCTCACTGTCCGCGTGCTCATCAGAGGCTTCTGCCGCCGTTTCACTCGACACTTTCTTTGGCGCCATTAATTTCAAAACACCGACGGTTGCACCCACGGAAATACCCACAAGCAAAATACCCAGCCCAGCGATCATTAGAATTTTTTTTATTTTCTTCTTTTTTTCGTCGGCAGCGCCAGAGTCCGCCGCGGCGCCATCTTCTGTTGCTTTCGCACCTTTTTTATCTGCGGCCATGTCAAAACTCCGTCACATTCAGTTGCTGTAGGGGATTCAGCAATAGCTGTGCCAGCTATTGCTCACTAAAGCGTAGCAGTGGATTAGTTCTTTGCTAGGAATGGTTGGCGGCTATGCCATTTTTTTAGAAAAGAAATCGACAGACGAACAAATTTCGCACGAAAAAAATAGAAGGTTGTGCGTTATGCCCAATGACTGTTACTGGGTTGATATTTCTTCACACACAATTCGCTATTTGACTAGGCATAGTGATCCACTAAACGCTTCTGAATGATGGCCGACACACTCGCTGGATTCTCTTCTTCAACTTGATCGGT
>JAYWHF010000117.1:0-13447 GCA_043777855.1 Gammaproteobacteria bacterium
AAAATTTTTCGGGTGTTATTTTCATTCTATAGGCTTAGTGGTTACAGTGGAAAGGCTACCGCTTCTTGTCGTCCAGGGTGTTTTTTCTTTCATCGTCAATGCTAACTTTAAGCTGACTTACTGCATCATCAAACTCGCTGAGATTGTGGTTTCGACTCGTGCGTACACTGGGCGGCAGCATGTCGTGCATGTAAAGTTCATCGGTATACTGATTGGTTTGTTGATGATTCCTCAGCAGCATTAAGCCCGAACTAAACAGTGCCAAAGCAGCGCAGATAATTTTTAATAAATTGTGTTTGCGCGGTGTAACCTGACGTAAATGAAAATAAACCATAAATGCCGTGATAGAAATTTCAACATGGCTGCCGAAGCGAGTAAATACCTCCCACGAAAAACCATAGGCAAGATAGATTGCCAAGTAGCCCCACAGATAAAGCACAGCAAGGCCAGTACTTAGAGTGAACAAATGGCGGTTGAAATGAGTGCTACCACCAAAGACTCGATTTGCCAGTGCCCATAGCCCAGCCCACACAGCAGAGAAGCCAAGCCACACGCAGAAACTCATAATGTAAGTGGTGCTTTTGCTATTTTCAACGTCGCCTAACCACGTAGAGCCGAGCGCGAGGAAGCTGATAATAAGCACTGATACAATCGCGAGTGGCCAGCCTTCCCAGCGGCGGTCAATGGCGTGGGTATTTTCTGGCGGAACCACATAGTCTTGCGTGCGCACTCGCAGTTGTGTTTGCCCAAGACGATAAAGGGCATCGCTATTAATGGTAAAAAAAGTTAAACGTTTGCTTTTGATAAAGATGCCGTTGTGGCTGCCCAGATCGCGCATGGTCATCGCGCCAGCTTCGTTCGCTTCAATCACGGCGTGTTGCGCGGCAGTATGCGGGTCATCGATAATTACATCGTTTTGATAAGCTCTGCCAATGTGGATGGGCAGTGACGAAAATGTGTAGCGTGTTTGCACGTCGCCGTGGTGGTTGATGATTTCGACAAAATACGTATTACTCATTGAGCGAGCTCCTTGTCGAAACTCGCCAGAAATTGCCCAGCAAATTTTTGTCCATTGGCGTAGGACACGCCATTAAGTTCAAGGCTACTTTGCAAATTCATCAGCGCTTCATCGCTGGTTGCTGTTATCAGCGTAAAATTATAAAGATCGTTAAATTTCTGGTAGGCCTCCACACACAATACGGCGCGCGCCGTAAAACCTTTATTGGAAATAAATTTTTCAGTGCAATGGGGTGTTGTAAGTATTTTGTCTTTGGTGTTGCCGCGCACATCATTGGCGAAAAATTTTGCCATGAGTGTAGCGAAACGAAGTGGGCTGAGTTTTGTGCTGCTCATAAATTGATGGCGGATAGCGATGTAACCCGTTTGTAGCTCGCCAGAGACAAAGATCGCAGACTCCATAGCGCAATTTATTTGATTGGTGTTGTAAGTTTTATCGGCTTTTGCATCCGAATTACCCCAGCAACGTACTTGCTCTGATTCGCGCACTGGTACTGAATAGGGGCCCAGAAGTTTGATGCTCAGCGGTGACTCTAATAGTTTATCGACCATAGCACTTTGATGCGCGAGCAGCTGTTGGCCAATAATGGGTTTGAAATCTATCGCCGGTTTTGCAGTGCCCATTAGCGTTGTTGCGGCCGAAGAATTTACAGTGGTACTTGTTGATGAGCTGGCTGATGCTGCAATGTCGGAGGCTGGTGTGAGCGCCGCGGCGGTCATCGTCGTAGTCGTTGCTGTTGACGTTGATGTCGCAAGTGTTGCCGCAGTCATGGTTGCTTCAGCGGGAACAGTTTCCGCTATTGCCAAAGTTGATTCTGCTGGTTGAAGTTCTTTAAGAAGACCTCCAAGAAGCGCTTGAGCGTAGCGCGCCGGCACTAAAAAACTCACGAGTTCACCATCGCGACGGTGCGCAACGTTAACCCCCGCGACCTGACCATTGACGTTAACGTTTGGCCCGCCGCTCATCCCTGAATTGACGGGGCCCGTAAACATAATTTGCTCACTAAAGCCGCGATGAGTAAGCCCGTTATAAGTACCTTCGGAAATAGTAAAACCTAAATCCAGTGGATTACCGAGCGAGTAAAGGTGTTCACCTTGCGTGAGCGGCGCAAGGTTTTCCATGAGATTAAAAAACCCCGTGCCCTGCCGATTGATGCGTACTACGGCCAAATCGTGTTGTACATCTACAGCCAGCAACTCCAGCGCCCCGCTTTTACCTTGAGTATCTTTGTATTCGCCAAAGTAAGTCTCAGGCTCAAGAGCAATTTGCGACACTACGTGAAAATTGGTGATCACTAAATTGCTAGTGCCAATTAAAAAGCCAGAGCCCACAGTGGATTGGCTGCGACCATCTTTGAGTAATACGCGCAATTGTAATAAATCATTTTGGGCCAGTGAGTAGAGCTTTTGCGCGGAGGAAGAAGCGATCGGTATGGGTGCCGTTGCGGTAGGTGGGTGAATGAACGATGTCGGCGGCGGCGCTAGGTCAGCGAGCACCGGCAGGCTGATCAACGCAGAGACCGATAGCCAGCGTAAAGTGGTAAGCCAATAGACAGTATTTACCGATTCCATAGTTAACCTTATTGTAAGATCGTTGAAATAACGTGCTGAAAGTAAATTAGCCATCCAGTATGCCGTCAGTTGGCGGGCAAATCCACACCGCGCGGCGATAATACAATCTCTTAATCGCATCTAAAACTCAAGCGCGCACGTCGATACGTTTTGTGAAGGCCTAATGCTGGCCTCACGGCTGTATTTAATCCACGGGGGCTCGGATGATAGGGTTGCTCATCATGGGGTTTCTAATAGTGAAACAAAAGAGTTCTGCCCGCTTAGGTTTAGATCAATTTAGGTCGATTAGCCTGATTATTTTAACACTATCATTATTATCTGCCTGGTTTGTAGAAATTGTGCGTAGCCCGGTTGGCATTAATGCGAGCTCTGGCGTCGTTAATTGAGAGCGTTAATCGTGGACATTAATCATAGATGATCTCTGCATCACCTGAAAATGATAAGCCATTAAACGAAGGGTTATTCGATCTTAGTGCTTAGCGGCTATGCCGCCGGTACTATTCTGGCGAAGGTCAAAAACCTGCTGTTTCAATAATTCTTTTTCGCGGGACAGGGTAGCTGAATCTTTATAGACAAAAATATATTCGGTAACGCCTTTTAGCATCCCTTGATGAGCGCCAAATGTTTCTTTGAGATACATGTTCGGGAATATTTTCTGAATGTGAGTTGATGATAGTACCGGCTTTGTACGCGCAACATATTTAGGTGTTTGGTGCGCGCAAAGCCCTATACCTGATTGGGTCAGCAAAAAGCGCATAGAGGAAAGGGGTACTAGGGTTGTTGTATGACTCATCACGATAAGTAATGTGCCGTCGCGACAATACTTATTCAGACGATTGCCGATCTCTTCCATAAAATCGGTGTTAGCGAATGTAATAAAGTCCCAGAGAACTATAACGTCAAAGACGGTGCTCTCAGCATAGGTTAAAAAATTTCCATTCGTGAGGTAAGCTTTTTTCTCTGGCGCCGAACTTTTTTCATAACGCTCAAGTAACACGGGAAAATCAGCGAAGTGAACGTGATGAAAATGTCGCTTCCACGCATCCTCATTCAGCAGATGTTTAGTGCAAAAATCGAGTATGGCATCTTGTGGCTGATCAGAGCGAATGGAATTAATTGATGGTGAATTAAAAACTCTTTCTACAAGTTGCTCAGCGTCATGAATTTCAGCGCTGCCCGATAGTTTTTTATGCTGCAGTGCATCAGGCTGAAAACACAAAATTTGCTCTGCAATACCGGGAAGCATGCCACTCAAGCTGCGGTAATTATTTATAAAAAAATAATCGGGCAATACTTTCGCTAGCGCAACACTGGTTAAATGGCTCGGGGCTGAATGCGGGGAATCTTCATTCAAACTGGCTTGATCTTGTACCTGAATAAAATATTGATCTTCTATGGTAAATTTACTGGGAGTTTTTGGGGGCACGCCTACGTAAAGAAAGAAACAAAAAAGGCTGTCTGCATGGAGATAGGGGTTGATTTTATTAACGAGCGATTGCGCTTTCTCGAGAGTCAAAAAATTCAGCAAATCCCATCCGAAAACGACGTCAAATTGTTGAGATTTGTCGATATCAAAAAAAAGTTTATTTACTTCAATGTCAAAAGCGGCATCATCAACGGCCTTGAGTGTGGGGATTATTTCATTAATGCCAAGGAAGTGAAAGTGGCAACCTAAAATGGAAAAAAAATTAAAGTTAGCAACACTAAAGCTGCCCAAATCCAAGATACTGTTCTTCGGGTTTGATTTTAATGCGTTATAAATTGCCGTTAAGCTGGGTGAACGATGTTTAACGCTAGACATCCTAGTTCTCAATGTGATCGGCTCGCCCCAAGCCTATTTCGGCATGAGTGCGAGCTGAAGTTAAGATGTAGAACCTAAATGTTACGCATTAAACTAATCGGAGCCAGTGCTATCGGTTGACGGTGAATTGGTCGCTCGATCGCTTTGTGCGGACGTACGCAATGCCGACTTTTGATTAAACAGCTTAAACTCTTCTTTTCGGGATTCCATATCCATATCAATAGAGCCTTTAAATTTAGCACCCTCTTCTAAAGTTACGCGCTCAGCCACGAGGTTGCCTCGAACTTGGCTTGAAGACTTAACCGAAATTCGCTCCTCACCAAAAACATCTCCTTCAACTTTACCTTCAATAGTAACGTTTTTCGCAAGAACATTAGCCTTTACAACGCCATGCTTTCCAACAGTTAAAGAATTTCCTCTTAAGTCGATGGTGCCTTCAACATAGCCTTGTATCAGTAAATCTTCTTCGCCAACGAGCTCACCAATAAAACGAATTTTTGCCCCTATAACTGCAGCGATAGTCGCCATTGGGGGCGTTGTTTGCGGGGCGCGGGCCTCAGGAGCAAGGCCAATAGGGCGAACATCCACAACAGATTTTTGCATCGAAAAATCTTCTTGTTGTGGCCTTTCTGGTTTTGAAGTGCCTAGAATCATGTTCATATCTCCAGCTAATTGGACGGAAGGGGGCGTGCTACTTTCAGCACCTAAAATATTGCGATGTAAAATTGAAGACCAGGTTTTAATAGTGCTCTCCTCAAAACAATGACTCATACCAAGCATAAAATGAAATTTGCTTAAGTGTTCTAACATCAATTATTAAATTACCTCTGTGCATGAATTTCTTTTGTGCGGTCAGCAGCCGGTCAATTAAATCAGTCACTTGAGCCAGTAAGCTAAACCAAATGATTACGCTAAATATCTGTCGCTTATCGATAGATTAAAAAATCTCACAAACTTTTGAAAAATTTATGTGTAAGTTGATACTTAAAATGCCATTGACTGATTTTCAAGCATAGCTGATAAACGGAAACAGAAAAGAAATCCTGCCAATCAAAATGCAAATTCGCTAACAAATTGTAGCGATTTAATCTGTGCGCTAGAGGCTATAGATCACGGAGGAATTAAAATAAAAATAGGTGCTAAATCAGCGATAGACAGGCAAGATAGGGAGGCGGAACCAGCCAATAAATAGAAATTTTATGCGCCACGCTAGAGTTGGCTCACTGGCAAAAGTAATATTTATAGAGAGAAAAATGAACGAGAGAAAGATCAAAGAGAGAAAGATCAAAGAGAGAAAAATGAATCAGCAACGTTGTTCGTTTACGCGTGCCCGCCCTCCCAGTGCGGCGGCTCTAGCGTGGGGCGTCAGCTAATGATGGTGGACACTTGGCAAAACGTGGCGCTGGCGCAAGAGAGCAAGCTGCGGTTGCTGGCCTTTGCCGTCACGCTTGGATTATTGTGGCTGCTCGAACAATGGCGCATGCCGGTGGCGGATGCGAAACAACAACGCCGTCGATGGCGTGAGAACTTTGGCCTGATGCTGATTGATTCGGTGTTGCTGCGCTTCGCCTTTCCGATGCTCGCGGTGCAGTTTGCACTGATTAATGAAGCGCGCGGCCTCTTGCCTGCACTGACGCTTCCTGGCTGGCTGACCGGGATCATTGGATTCTTGTTGCTCGACGTCATCATCTATTTTCAGCACCGCATAAGTCATCGCCTGCAGTGGTTCTGGCGTTTACATCGGGTACATCACTCAGACGCTGATTTTGATGTGTCATTAGCCGTAAGGTTTCACCCGGTCGAGATCGCGATCTCGATGCTGGTAAAAATCACCGCGATTGCGCTGCTCGGTGTCCCCGCCCTTGCGGTGCTGGTGTTTGAGCTGGCGCTGTCAATTGGAGCGTTGTGGACGCACGCGCGCTTGGCGTTACCCCAGTCAATTGAGCGCTGGGTGCGCTGGGTGCTAATAACACCAACTCTGCATCGAGTGCATCATCGCCTCGAAACGTCCGACCAAAACAGTAACTTCGGCTCAGTGCTGGTTTGGTGGGATTGGCTGTTTGGCAGTTTACGTTTGCAAGCGCAGTCCACCGAGCTCACGTTCGGTTTGCGCGCGCCAACACCCCTCGGGCTTTGGGCGCTACTCAGCTTACCCTTCAGAAAATCTTGAGGTCTTTGCACGTCGGCATTCATTCATTTCCTCTATGAAAAATGTAAACTTTACTCTGACGCCCAGATTCGCCAGACTGCCATCAATGTTTTCACTAGCATTACTAGTGGGTAGGGCGTAGTGGTTTGTGTTGCCATATCAGCGCTTCCTCCCGCGGTTAGTGTCTGAGAAGTGTGGCAGTTAGCGATTAGGATTGTGCAAGTATTGCCTAAGAGCTGCGTAGAGGCTGAATTGAAGGCGTTTTTAAAGCTAGGGTACGTGGCTGTGTAAAGCGGGTGTTACAGTGAAGAATTTTTATGCCAAACTTAATATGCTTGGAAGCTTTACTTTGGACTTCCCCCGAAATAACGGATCGTTTTAATCATGAAAACAAAAGGAAACAGCTCGATGTCTACACCAAAGCCGAGAAGAAAATTATCTTGGCTTGTTTCTAAAAATTGGCTAATCGCATTATTACTGCTAATAATTTTTGTATTGTTAGTCTTTATCAACGATCTTAAAAAGTTTATCGATTCTAAGTATCTCAGCAATGTAACAATGCTGTTGTCGGATCATAAAACCGATACAGGGCGCTCCGCTGAGGGAATGGGCCCTAATTCTACTAAGCCAGCCTCATCCAAAAGCCCTCGGGACACGAAACTTGTCTATCGAGATAACACGAAAATTATCTATCGAGAATCGGATTTATATAGTCAAGCCAAAAATAAAAAGAGCATGCAGAAGTATTTGGTGAACTTTCCAAATGGTAAGCACTCAGCCGAAATACGGCTACTGCTACAGTCAATTCGTGAGTCAGAAGCGCAACGAATGATTTTGTTGACACAAAAATTACAAAAATATGCTCCCGGGCTTGAGTTAGTTGAAATCCCTTCTGGTGCTTTTCAAATGGGAGGCGCCACACTTGAGGGCTATAATGAAGTAAATGTTGCGGGCTTTTTGTTAGGAAAATTTGAAGTTACTTTTGCGCAATACGATTTTTTTGCTGTTGAAACGGCGCGTGTTTTGCCGCGTGACCAAGGTTGGGGTAGGGCGAGCCATCCTGTTATGGATGTGAGTTGGTTTGATTCAATGGCCTATGTAGAATGGTTAAGCCAAAAGACCGGTGAAAAATTTCGTTTGCTGTCGGAAGCAGAGTGGGAATATGCAGCAAGAGCTGGTACTTTCACGCAATATTATTGGGGCAACAATATAAATTGTAGTGATGCAGATTATAACTACAATGAATGTGGCGCATGGGGAACCTCGCCTGTTGGGTCTTTCAAGCCTAACGCTTTTGGCTTGCATGATATGCTTGGAAACGTGTGGGGGTGGGTTGAAGATTGCGCGAATTCAAACTACAAGCCTGTACGAGATGATGGTAGCGCTTTGACTTCAGGCGGTAACTGTAACGAGCGCGTTGTGCGTGGTGGATCCTGGAATAATGTACCCGAGCGGTTAAGTGTGTATGAGCGCACTACGAATCATCAAAACTTCCGTTATTCAAATCTGGGTTTTCGTCTGGCGCTTTAATGCTTTACTGGGAGCAGTGTGTAAAACTCGGGCCAACTCAAAAAATTAAAGAGAAACCCGCAGCACTGCTATCTGTGTTGCGGGGATTTTTGTTGGATTTTTACCGCTCTTCACACGTGTGCCAAATGTATAGGATGTAATTGATTGATGCTTGAATTTCATAGCGCATTTCATAGCGGTCTATATAAATTCGTCGTACTTCACGCATGTCAAACTGATCTAGTCGTTCACCTATCCTAGAGTTTGCAAGCAATGTTCGTTGACGATTTTTTTTCGCTCCGAGATTTGAGCTGCCAAGCGATCTATTAAGACGACAAAAAATAAAACTCTATTTTTTCTTCAGCGCCTGCTGCAAAAGTGCGCCCATACTGCCTATTGCCGGAGCAACAGGATTATTTTTTTGCGCGGTGCGTTGTTGGTTTTGTGACTGGGGTCGGCTGCCGCCTTTCGATGAACCACCGTCTGCTTTTTCTCCAGGGGTATCGTCTAGTCTCAGCGAGAGCGCAATGCGTTTGCGTGCCACATCAACCTCCATAACTTTGGCTTTTACAATGTCGCCGGCTTTCACCGCTTCGCGTGGGTCTTTTACAAAAGTGTGCGATAGCGCGGAGATATGCACCAAGCCGTCTTGATGCACGCCTATATCGACGAAGGCGCCAAAGTTGGTCACGTTGGTCACGGTGCCTTCTAAAATCATACC
Organism: Gammaproteobacteria bacterium; assembly: GCA_043777855.1. Classification (GTDB taxonomy): domain Bacteria; phylum Pseudomonadota; class Gammaproteobacteria; order Pseudomonadales; family Cellvibrionaceae; genus Cellvibrio. The sequence continues at coordinate 8,770 of JAYWHF010000117.1, forward strand.
GGGTGTTAAATCGGTAATTTCATTTACACCGTCTTGGAAGGTAGCGGTTTTAAATTCGGGGCGTGGGTCGCGGCCGGGTTTGTCCAGCTCTTTGATGATGTCGGTAACCGTCGGCAAGCCAAATTTTTCATTGGTATAGTCAGTGGCTTTTAATCCGCGCAGAAAGGATGTGTCACCAATAAGGCCTTTTATTTCCCGGGTATTTTTTTCCGCAATGGCTTTTACCACTGAATAAGATTCGGGGTGAACACCCGACGCGTCGAGCGGGTTTTCACCGCCGGCGATACGTAAAAATCCGGCAGCTTGTTCAAAGGTTTTTTCGCCAAAGCGCGGTACTTTTTTGAGTGCGGCGCGCGATGCAAATACGCCGTTTTGATTGCGAAATTCCACAATATTATTGGCGATAGTAGCGTTTAAACCCGATACGCGCGCGAGCAATGCGGCAGAGGCGGTATTCACTTCCACACCCACGGCATTTACGCAGTCCTCAACGACGGCATCCAATGAGCGTGCTAATTGTGACTGCGAAACATCGTGTTGGTATTGGCCAACGCCGATAGATTTTGGATCTATTTTTACTAACTCCGCGAGTGGGTCTTGCAAACGACGTGCAATCGATATGGCACCGCGAATGGTTACATCCAGATCAGGGAATTCTTTTGCCGCAAATTCAGAGGCTGAATAAACCGACGCACCCGCTTCACTTACAATAACGGTGCTCGCGGTAATATCGGGGTGAGCTTTTAAAATATCTTTTGCAAACTTTTCAGTTTCGCGTGACGCCGTACCGTTGCCTATTGCAATTAAACCAACATTATATTTTTTGCACAATGCAACCAATACGAGCCCAGACTCTACAAGTTTATTAAACGGTGGTGTGGGATAAATAACGCAGTGATCGAGTACTTTTCCGGTTGCATCGACAACGGCAACTTTTACACCGCTACGCATACCTGGGTCGAGGCCGATAGTAGCTTTTTGCCCAGCGGGCGCGGCGAGCAATAAATCCTTTACGTTGGAAGCGAATACTTTTATGGCACCGTCTTCGGCTTTTTCGCGCAGTTCAATCAACAAATCGGTTTCCACATGCGTTAATAATTTTACGCGCCAGGTCCAGCGCACCACTTCACGTAACCAGACATCCGCAGCGCGGCTTTGATCTTTTATCTGCCAGTGGTCGGCAATCATGGTTTCGCAAGGGTGGCCTTTTTGGGTAACGCCGGTGGCGGCATCTTCGTCGCCAACTTGCTTTTCACCCAGTGTAAGGGCGATAGTAAGAATGCCTTCGTTGCGACCACGGAATATGGCAAGCGCACGGTGTGATGGTGTACTTTTTAGAGGTTCATCGTGTTCAAAATAATCGCGAAATTTTTGCACTTCTTGTGAAGCATCCGTTTCCTTTTCGGTGGTGACGCGCGCACTCAAAGTTGCTTCGTTGTACAAAAAAATACGTAGGCGGCCAAGCAGTTCGGCGTCTTCGCTAAATTTTTCCATTAGGATGTATTTGGCACCGTCGAGTGCCGCTTTTACATCGTCAATTTTGTGTTCAGGGTTCAGGAATTTTGTTGCTTCTACTTCGGGGTGAAGTGTTGGGTCGGCGTAGAGGCTTTCGGCTAGTGGTTCAAGGCCAGCTTCACGAGCAATTTGGCCTTTCGTGCGACGTTTGGGTTTGAAAGGCAAGTACAAATCTTCCAAACGGTTTTTGGTGTCGGCTTGCAGTATGTCGCGTTCTAATTCCGGCGTTAATTTTTCTTGCTCGGTGATGGATTTCAAAATGGCCGCGCGGCGCTCTTCAAGTTCGCGAAGATACCTTAGGCGCTCTTCCAATAATCGCATTTGGGTATCATCTAACCCTCCGGTTGCTTCTTTACGGTACCGTGAAATAAAGGGCACTGTCGCGCCTTCGTCCAAGAGCGCAACGGCGGCGCTCACCTGCTGTTCAGATACGGCCAATTCATCGGCAATACGTTTGGCAATGCTAGGGAAATAAGTCATAAGGCAAGCTCGAGCAAGGGAGATGTAAAGAAAGAGGATGTTAGGTCCATGTCAAAAGTATGCCATTATCCCTGAATACGCTTGGGCGAACAGTCTTGTTTTTTTAACATGATTGTGCGTTTTCTGAATGGTTAGGCTTTTTTAAAGCTGCAGCATCCGGTTGGGGCTGTGGAAGAACTCAGCGTAGGCGGTGCAAATCTAGGCATCAAACACGCAATAGCTAAACCCTGAATGCGAATCTATGGGGCGCATCAATGGCGTGTAAGAGCGGGTAAGAGTAAGTCGTAAAATACTGGGCTGGGCTGGGTTGAGTTTGCTTAAGCTCCATGCTTATTATCCAGTTCGTTGCGTGCTAGTTAACATTGCGTACTAGTTAACACTGCGTACTAGGCAACATGGTGCGCTAATAATTATTGGAGTCATCAATATGAACGGCGAAAAAAAATTCCGCGATATGAGAAAATCTAACACCGACAAAAAGATTGCAGGTGTCTGTGGTGGTTTGGGCGAATACACGCCACTCGTATCCTGGATGTGGCGCGTAGTCTTCTTGTTGGCATTGTGCCTCGGCGGCTTGGGTTTTTTTGTATATATTGTTTTTTGGATTTGTATGCCAGAAGCCGAGTAATTTTTCAGAAATTACAGCGAAGCGTTAATGCGAATAAAAATTCTTCCCTTCTTTTATGCAACATAGGAGCAATAAATGAACTCTAATAAGGTTGCAATTATTACGGGTGCAAGTAGGGGCATAGGGGCCGAGACGGCAAAGTTATTCGCAAAAAATGGTTTTTCCGTTTGTATTAATTATGTGTCAAATGATGTTGCTGCCGCGACAGTTGCTGACGAGATTGTGCGAAGCGGTGGCCGTTGTATAATTACAAAGGCAGATGTTTCTATTGAGAGTGAGGTAAAAAAATTATTTGAAATTGTTGACTCGGAGTTGGGTTGTCTATCTGTTCTTGTAAACAACGTTGGTGTTTTGAAAACTCAGTGTCGACTAGATGAAATATCGGCCGAAAGATTTAGCGAGATTCTGCGCGTTAACGTAACAAGTTGTTTTATGTGCTGTAAAGAAGCTGTAAAACGCATGTCTACTCGATACGGCGGTATGGGGGGTTCAATTGTGAATGTTTCCTCGGGTGCGGCCAAAACTGGTTCGCCTAATGAGTATATTGACTATGCCGCTTCTAAAGGTGCAATGGATACTTTAACTAAAGGCTTGTCGCTAGAAGTGGCAACAGAAAGCATTCGGGTGAACGGCGTTCGCCCGGGTCTTATCTACACGGAGTTGCATGCGTCTGGTGGCGAGAATGAACGAGTAGATAGGCTTAAATCAAAAATTCCTATGCAACGAGGCGGGCAGGCAATCGAGGTTGCGCAGGCCATTTTGTGGTTAGCTTCAGAAAAGGCTTCATTTACAACAGGTAGCTTTATTGACGTGGCCGGTGGCTTGTAAATCGCAATCGTATCACCATTAAAAATCTATCGGTTAGCTGTCTCGTTTTTTGTCACGTATTCAACACCTAAAATGTAAACGTTTGGAGAAAGTTATGTCCACTCTCGCATCGCGGCCACCCCTGCCGCCTTTTACCTGTGAAACTGCAATCCAAAAAGTACGCGCGGCGGAAGACGGTTGGAATAATCGACATCCGCAAAAAGTCGCGCTGGCCTATACGCCTGATAGTCATTGGCGCAATCGCAATCAATTCGTAAATGGTCGAGCGGAGATAGAAAATTTTCTGACTCAAAAATGGGCGAGTGAACAAGATTATCGTTTGATTAAAGAGCTTTGGGCTTTTGAGAGTAATCGCATAGCCGTACGTTTTGCGTACGAATGGCACAATGATCAAGGCCAATGGTTTCGTTCATACGGTAATGAAAATTGGGAATTTGATGCGCAAGGTTTAATGCAAAAACGTTACGCGAGTATTAACGACGTGGCGATTGCTGAAAATGAACGAAAATTCCATTGGCCTCAAGGCCGCAGGCCGGATGATTATCCAAGCCTGAGCGAGCTAGGCCTATAGCGCCAATCAGTCAAATCCAGGGGAAGTAAACGTCTCCTCTAAAGCAAGATATCAATTGGCATAACCGTAACGATTGCGAGGGCCGTTCGAGTGCCTTCAAAAAAGGTTGTGTTTATTCGTTTTGGTGTTATAGTAATGCGTAACAGTATATCCATGATGTTTCTTGATTGAGGAGTTAGGTGATATTTCCTAATTGAGAGATTACTTAAGCGCTTGGCGTAAGACGGTGTAATCACGTCAGTTCACCACATAAAAGTAAAGAAGGTTTTATGGCCACAATCTGGAACGATGATCAACCTATCTACCGACAATTGCGAGAACGGATTGTGGGTTTGATATTAACCGGAGCATTTAAAGAAGGTGATGCCTTGCCCTCTGTGCGGCAAGTGGCCAGCGACTATCAAATTAATCACATTACCGTTAGCAAAGCTTATCAGGAGTTGGTAGATATGCAGTTAGTTGAAGTGCGTCGTGGTATGGGCATGTATATCATGGCTGGAGCCCAAGAAAAATTACATGGTATTGAAAAAGAAAAATTTTTTATTACTGAGTTGCCTGCACTACTGACTCGCCTAAAAAATTTGGGGCTTAGCGTAGAGGATTTTTGTGCGGCAATAAAAAGTAAAAGTGAGGAGCAATAAATGGAACCGATTATT
>JAYWHF010000118.1:0-4719 GCA_043777855.1 Gammaproteobacteria bacterium
ACTAGCTCCCATTGCTTATCTAAACGCTTCGCCGATATTGGGATTGCCGTTTTAACCGTTTGAGCAAACAAAGATACTCGCAACTCTTCGATCCACCAGCGATACTCCTGCAAGGCTACATTTTGCTCTAAGGCAAACTCACCCTCTTTGTGTAAATAATCTTCTAGCTTTTTCCAATAAGGTTGAACCTCTGCCAACGCAAGCTTATCTTTCTGCGGATTAAGCGCTGCTTTTTCCAAACGCAATTGAATAGCACGTAAGTAACGAGGATATTGGCGAAACCAGAGTGGAGGAATTTTATAAACCAAACCCGCAAAAAACAAACACTGCAACTGCTGGTGAATATCGCTGAGCGTAAACGCCAGAGAAAGCGCATTTTTTTGCTGCTTAATTTGCTTTTTAACATCAACGAGCAGCGTCAAACTAATCAGCAGTTGACTTGATAAATCTTGCGCAGACGGAATGAGCTTGTCGCGTACCATCGCTACACACTGCTCAAAAGCCGATGAAGACCGAGGCAGCTGTGCGGAATCATTTAACGCCAATTGTTTGATGGCCGCCAAGATTAAATCATCGACGACGAGGGTTCGAGTACCTATGCCCGCTAAAGTCAGCGCAATATCTTGCCCCTTTAATAATTCCTTTTGTAAATATTTAACGCTGGGCGTCAACTGCAAATATACCAAACGAGCAATGGCTCTTTGCGTCAAGGCCTGCGCTTGCAGAGGATTATCTAAAACCTGCAACGCGACTGATGTAGCCTTATCAACCAGTGCTGGGTACGCACGAATACTCATACCGCTTCGGTGCAACTGCATAGTCTCCGCCAAATCACCAAAATTCCAGCCTGTTATATTATCCTTTTCGATATCAATCGCCGCCGACTGTATATTTTGCTGCACGCGCTCACGATATTTTTCTCGCAAGCTGGCGAGATCACGATCACTCGCCAGCACCTTAGCTTTTTCATCAACAACTTTAATGTTGAAGCGATAAAAATTATCTACCGAAACATCTGCCCAAACATCTCTTGGTAAGTCAACGCTTGTTTGTCGTTTCAATTGAAAAGCCAGAGCATCGGTTAAGGGCTTATTGTCTGGCGCCATGGACACCAAGGCTCTATCCACCACATCCGGTACGGGTACAAAGTGTTTGCGTAGATTTTTCGGCAGCCCTTTTATTAGATTAATACATTTGTCGCGCAGCATTCCTGGCACTAGCCATTCTAAACGCTGCTCCGGCACCTGATGCAAAACACTCACCGGCACATGAATACTGACGCCATCTTCCGGATGATTGGGTTCAAAGTGATAGGACAATGAAAACACCATGCCCCGCCACTCCAATTCGCCGGGAAATTGGGCTTGAGTAATGTCATCAGCACCGTGGCGCATCAACGTTTCACGGGTCATAAAGAGCAATGTGGGATTCGTAAGCTCAGCTTTTTTTCGCCAACTTTCAAAGCCGGCAAGATTCACAACGCTTGCAGGAATACGTTCGTTATAAAAATTAAATATCACTTGCTCATCCGCAACAATATCGCGACGGCGCGCTTTAGCTTCAAGATCCTCCAACTCCTTTAACAAATTTTCTTGATGCCAAAAAAAATCAGTTGCCTTTAACATTTGTGTCAGCGATGTTTGTTTTAGTTGTTTGCGCCTTGGATGTTGCGCGTATTGTCCCTCAACAAATGCGCTACGTATAAAAATTTCTCGGCAGAGAACCGGATCAATATGGCTATAACTTACGGCTTGTTTTTCAATAATCACCAAGCCATACAAGCTCACTTTCTCATAGGCCATAACTTGCCCGCACTGACTATTGTAGTGCGGCTCAAGATATTGCCGTTTTACCAAATGCCCCGCCGCCGCGATCACCCACTCAGGTTCAATTTTCGCCACCGTATGTGCAAATAGCTTGGAGGTTTCCAGTAACTCAGCTGCCATAATCCATTTTGGTGTTTTTTTTATTAACGATGAACCTGGAAAAATGGTGAACTTTCGGCTGCGCGCGCCGAGATACTCGCGCTCCTCATGATTAAAACCAAGATTCCCCAACAAGCCAGACAACAATGCCTTATGAATAGATTCTTGCGCAGCCGGCTCTTGATTGGTTTTAAAGCCTAGGTCTTTCACTGCAACGACCAATTGGTGATGCACGTCGCGCCACTCACGCAGCCGCAGATAGGAAATGAATTCTTTTTTACACAGTTTTCTCAGTTGATGTTGACTCAGTTCCTGACGTTGAGTTTCTAGGTAATCCCACAGATTTACAAAACTTATAAAATCTGAATGTTCTGCCCAAAAACGGCGATGTAATAAATCGGCCGCTTGCTGCTTTTCAACAGGGCGCTCCCGTGGATCCTGTACCGAAAGCGCACTAACAATGATGAGGAGCTCACGCAAACAAGAATGGCCATGCGCAGCTAGCACCATCCTTGACAATCGCGGATCAAGGGGCAACTTACTCAACTGCAAACCTATGGTCGTTAATTTATTACTGTTATCAACGGCCTCTAATTCTTCAAGCAATTTAAAACCATCGCTTATCAAACGATGATCCGGGCTATCAATAAACGGAAATTTATGAATATCGCCCATACGCATCTGCAACATTTGTAAAATAACGGCAGCTAGATTGGTGCGTAGAATTTCCGCATCAGTAAAAGCTGAGCGGTTATTAAAATCTTCTTCACTGAAGAGACGAATACAGATGCCTTCAGCAACACGACCACAACGACCTTTACGCTGATTTGCACTCGCTTGAGAAATGGGTTCAATTGGCAATCGTTGAATTTTAGTGCGATATGAATAGCGACTAATGCGGGCAAAACCCGGATCAATTACATAGCGAATACCGGGAACCGTAATCGATGTTTCGGCAACGTTAGTGGCTAACACCACTCGCCTGCCCGTATGCGACGCAAACACTTTTTGTTGCTCCGCTAAACTTAAACGCGCATAAAATGGAACTACCTCCATGTGGGAAAACTGCGCCTTACGCAAAGCCTCGGCAGCTTCTCGAATTTCGCGTTCACCACTTAAAAAAATTAAAATGTCGCCACCGCGAGTTCTACTGTTAGTTCGTTCATACAATTCAATGTCATGAACCGCCCCTACAATTGCAGAATACAAATCCGGTTCAACGTCATTTTCTTCATCGGAATTTTCTAGCAAAGGCCGATACCAAACATCCACAGGAAAGGTGCGGCCAGAAACTTCGATGATAGGTGCGTTATTAAAATGCTGAGAAAAACGTTCAAGATCTATGGTTGCGGAAGTGATAATAACTTTTAGATCAGTACGGCGTGGTAGTAATTGTTTTAAATAGCCCAACAGAAAGTCGATATTTAAGCTGCGTTCATGCGCCTCATCGATGATCAGCGTATCGTACTTATTCAGGTAGGGATCGTGTTGAATTTCCGCCAACAAAATTCCATCGGTCATGACTTTAATAAGTGTGTTTTCATTTGACTGATCACTAAATCGAACTTGGTAGCCGACTTTTTCACCCAGCGCGGTATGTAACTCTTCGGCGATACGATTTGCTACCGTATGTGCAGCAATTCGACGTGGCTGCGTATGGCCAATAAGCCCCCTAGTGCCCCGGCCAAGCGTTAAGCAAATTTTAGGTAACTGGGTTGTTTTACCTGAACCCGTTTCTCCCGCTAAAATAATGACTTGGTTAGCAGCAATGATCGCCGCAATCTCATCGCGCTTTTCGCACACAGGTAAGTTAGGAAATTCAATTATTTTTGGAATGAGTTGTCGACGAAATACTACTTTCGTTTGTGAACGCGCGAGCTGCTCTTGCCATTTTTCCAAAAAATGCTCATAAGGCTTATTGGTACGCACAAGTTTTTCGATTTCGCTTAAACGACGTTGCAGGGTATGCTGGTCCTTCACCATCGCCTGCACGATTGCTTCTTTAAAATCTTGCCACTCATTATTCATGCCAAACTCGTCCAACAAAATTGGCAGCTATAGTAACAAAAAGCCCAGCAACGCTGGGCTTTTTGTTACATCAAACAACGCCCGCCGCTACTCTAACAAGCTACGTAGCATCCACGCGGTTTTTTCATGTAACTGAATTCGCTGCGTTAATAAATCCGCGGTCGCTTCGTCATGCGCTTTTTCAACAACGGGGTACAGCGAGCGCGCCGTGCGCACGACGGCTTCTTGCCCTTCAACCAATATACGAATCATATCCTCTGCATTAGGGACGCCCTGCTCTTCCTGAATGCTGCTTAATTCCGCATATTTTTTATAGGTGCCAGGGGCGGGGAATCCCAAAGACCGAATGCGCTCGGCAAGCAAATCGACCGCTAGGGCGAGCTCAGTATATTGAGCTTCAAACATGAGATGCAGCGTTTGGAACATAGGTCCGGTAACATTCCAATGGAAATTATGCGTTTTGAGATAGAGCGTGTAAGTGTCCGCCAATAGTTTAGAAAGCCCCAAAGCAATTTCTTCACGATCTGTTTGCGCAATACCAATATTAATATTCATAGCCACCACCCTAGCAATACGTTTATGAAAGACTCGTTTTTATACTAGTGAATTGGTGCCAAGAGAACTAGTTGAGTTTATTTATCAGCCTAATACAACAGCGCTATCAGAACATACTAGCAGGGCACAAATAAAGAATACTCTTCACTTTAAAACCGTATGAGGCATGGATGCCGATTCGAGCCTACACGGAAGTATTTACGGCGCGTTT
>JAYWHF010000119.1:0-4719 GCA_043777855.1 Gammaproteobacteria bacterium
GCCATCGAGTAAAGCCAAGATGGCGCAATACGCCAAACTCAGCCCTCCGTGCTAATACCTGTGCGCTGGCGCTTACGCTGATGCCGAACAAGCCGATCAGAACCGATACGGCGAGCAGTAAATAGACTATGCCAAACGCAGAATCGAAGCCGCGTAAGACGTTAGCGCGGGTTTCACCGGGCAGTGATATTTCAATATTTACACGGTTATCAAGCCGCGCGCGTAGGGCGCTCATCAAAGTTTCCACGGGCATATCGGGCGCAGCCCATAGCGCCAGTGAGTTGATCCTGTCGTCCCGAGTCAGCTCGTGATATTCCGGGTAGCGCATAAAAAAACTGGCAACGGGCTGATAATCGCGGCACACGCCGCGCACAAAGCCCATAAGGTCGCGACCGCCGAGGGAGAACGCCAGCTGGCTGCCCGGAGCCAAATGCTCGCGGTCTGCAAGCGCAACTGATACCCAAATCGCCACCATGCCCGAAGGCGTTGGGCCTAGAAATTCGCTCTCCATTTGCAGGGTTGACTCGGGGTTTTCGGCATCTATAGGCCGCGCGATTAGCATAACCGGCACTGGGTTGCCGGCTAAGAGGAGTAATAAGGTTTGCGTCCGGGCAACCTGCACAACGCCGGGTGTTGTTGCTAGCGTGTTTACTGTGGCGGAGTCCAGATAAGACGCGGATTGTCCGGTGACGTGAATGTAGATATCGGCAGGAAAAGCGCGCTCCAGTAAATCGACAATAGAGCCGCGCAAGGACGCACCCATGATACTCATGGCGACCATTAGGCTGACACTGACCAACATAGTGGCCACACTGGTTGTTGCGGTATGTGCAACGCCGCGCAACTGGGCGAGGGCAGTTTGATAGCTAACATTGGCTCCCGCTGGAAGCAGCCGCAGTATAAATCGCGTGAAAGCTGGAATTAACAGCACCGCGCCGAACAAAATGAGTGCAATGGCGGCATAGCCCAACAAGGGTAAATCAAACACCGCAGGTGCCAAGAGTAAGGGTATTGCCAGTGCCCAGAGCAAGAGCGCGATGTAAGCGTGACCTCGGCTATGGTTTTGTTCGCTATTACCGGCTTTTAGCGCTTGGGCAGTAGGGATGGAGGCCGCCGTGAGGGCAGGGGCTACCGACCCGGCGGCGGAGACCATCATGCCGAGCAGGGCAAAACCGCCGAGTTCCAAGGGAATAATCTGTAGGTGTTTTGAGCCGTTGTGGGGTATTAACGACAGCCCGAATTTAGCGAGAAAAATGCCGAGTAGCACCCCCGCAATCGCACCCGCGGCGCCTAAGAGCCCGCCGGTTAGGATCACCGAGGTAATGCGTTCCCTTTTTGTGAGGCCAAGTGCGTGCAGCAAGGCAAACTCTTTTCGCCGCCGAATGATCGCCAATGATTGCGTGGAGTAAACCAAAAATGCGCCGGTAAACAGTGCAACCAGCGCTAGCGCCGTGAGATTAACGCGCAGCGCACGCGATACCTGCATCGACTGTTTCGCTTCGTCGGCGGGTGTGGTCAGCTTAACGTCGCTGGGGAGCAATTGCTTAATGGCTTGCGCGACGCTTTGTGGATCCGCCCCCCGCGCCAAGCGAAGATCGATGCGGGTGAGCTTTCCGAGTTTTTCAAGGCGCCACTGGGCGGCTGCTATGTCTAAGAAGCCTAAATCTTGGCCAAGGGTATTGCTCGGCAAAATGTGTGTGACGGTGAATGCCACCGGCTGCATACCCACTTGAATCTGTAGTGTATCACCGGTATTTAGCCCGAAGTTTTTGGCGGCGGAATCGTTGAGCATAATATTTTTCGAGTCAAAGAATGACAGGCTACTGCGCGCATTTTGGCCATTTGGCGCAACCGCCTGCAGTTGGGATGCGCGCAGTGGGTCCATGCCCATCATCAATAAAGGCTTTTTGTGGCCGATTACTTGCACCGTGACTTCCACCACCGGGCTGGCAACGGCTACGCCCGGTATGCGCGCAATCAAAGGGTAAAGGGATTCTGAGAAGCCTTGCGCGGTGCTTTGGACTACCCAATCGGCTTGACCGAATAAGCTTCGAGTTGATTGGGTCATTTCGGTCGTAGCGGCGTGGTTTGTTAAGTGAATGGAATAACCCAACGCAACGCCGAGTGCGATTGCCGCTGTCGCCAGTAGGGTGCGGCCAGCTTGGGCGCGCAAGGGTAGCCACACGGTTGCTTGGAATAGGCGCCAATTCAGTAAGCTCATCATAGGGCTGGTTGCAAACCGTTCGAGGTTAACTGCAGCGTACAATCCATAAGCGCTGCCGCCGTCAGAGAATGGGTCACGAGAATCAGAATCGCGTTTGATTGTTTTACTTGTTCACGCAGAAGTTCCAATACCTGCGCCGCACTTTCTGCGTCCAAATTGCCGGTAGGTTCATCGGCCAGTATCAGCGCCGGTTTGTGCGCGAGGGCACGTGCTACTGCCACCCGTTGCATTTGCCCGCCGGACAATTCTCGGGGAAAGCTCTGTGCTCGATCGGCCAAGCCTACCGCTCGTAATAATTCCCCAACACGTTCCTGCGCTGGAGCTTCTGCAACCCCATTCAGGGCTAGTGGCAGGCCCACATTGCGCGCTACCGTCATATGCGGCAGTAGGTGAAATGCTTGAAATACAAAGCCAACTCTTGCGCGACGAAACAGAGTGCGCGCGTGTTCGTCCATTTTGGTCAGCGACTTATCTTCGAGCAAAATCTCGCCGGTGTCTGGTGTATCCAGCCCCGCAATAATGTTGAGCAATGTCGATTTCCCCACACCCGAATCACCCATAACGGCGACGCAGCTACCGGGGCTCAGAGTCAGTGACACATTATTGAGTACTCGCCGCGTCATCTCGTAAGTTTTGGAAAGGTTAGTGATTGTAAGCATCGAATATTTTCGCGGGTGTGCGACCTTGTAGGCGGTTACCGTTAAGATCTCGGCCTCAGCGCGAGATTGGCCGTGTAGTGTAGGGGGTTTTATCAATAAATACTGCGGAAAAGGCGCTGTCTTATCGTCGTATGTGCAGCTGGTTTTTGTTGCGAACTAGCGTAGCTTACGGCAACCTTTTGGGGGACCTTGGGAGCATAGCGTTGATTGCTTTTACACGAATCGCCCCAACACTCATTGAACGCAGACGGTTTGTTAATCTGTAAGCCGCTTTCAAACGTAGAGAAATTTCGAATAGTAGTTTTGGATGGCAGCGCCACATCCCAAGTATTTTAAGTATCGTCAACAAAACACCCACTAAAACATCAGTCCACCTAGAGGATTTTTCATGAGCACCAACGATATTCTTTTCAAAAGCCTAGCAATGGGCGAGCTTAATATTTCTAATCGTATCTGGATGGCACCGCTCACGCGCTGTCGTGCAGGCCTTGAGCACATTCCCAATGCACTCATGGCTGAATATTATTCACAGCGTGCATCCGCCGGTCTGGTTATCGCCGAGGCAACAATGGCCATGGAAGGCAACTCCGCGTTTTGGCAAGAACCCGGTATTTATTCGGATGCACAAGTGGCGGGTTGGAAATTAGTAACAGACGCGGTTCATGTAAAAGGCGGCAAAATTTTCTTGCAAATTTGGCATGGCGGGCGGGCGAGTCATCCGGCACTAAACGGTGGCAAGCAACCTGTTGCCCCCAGTGCTATCGCGATAGCCGATGAAGTACACACGCCGGAAGGAAAGCTGCCCCAAGTTGTGCCTCGCGCGTTAACGGATGCAGAAATTCCAAGCATCATTGCGGGCTTTAAAAAAGCGGCCATGAATGCTAAGGCGGCCGGTTTTGACGGCGTAGAAGTCCACGGTGCTAACGGTTATTTGCTCGATCAATTTTGGCGTGACGGTTCCAACAAACGTACAGGGCAATACGGTGGCGCGGTGGAAAACCGCGCGCGTTTAATGTTAGAAGTTATTGCCGCTGTGTGTGAATTGTGGAACAGCAAACAAGTGGGCCTGCGCATATCGCCCTTAAACAGCTACAACAGCATGATCGACAGCGACCCCGTAGGAATTACCACTTGGCTGGCTAAACGTTTAAACGATTTTAATCTCGGCTATTTGCATGTCATGCGCGGCGATTTTTTCCAAGCGCAAACGGGAGATGTGTTAACGCCCGCTCGCGAACATTTTAAGGGGGTGCTGGTGGCCAACATGGGTTACACGGCTGCCGAAGCCGCTGATGCCATAAGGGCGGGTATTGTGGATGCGGTTGCTTTTGGTACGCCATTTTTAGCAAATCCGGATTTACCGGCGCGCATAAAAGCTGGGGCATCGCTCAACACGCCAGACTCCGCTACTTTTTATACGCAAACCGCAGAAGGTTACACGGACTATCCAACGTGCTCGATCTCTCAATGATTTTCAAAACGATTCCCATTCATCCTCTTGTTTTTTAGGAAGCGCCAATTTCGTACCGCCACTTATTTTAGCGATAGATTTTTTAGCGATGGATTGCCTGCTAGGCTTAGTGGCGGTGCTGGGCGCTGTTAAGCGCGCTGTGGGTTGCTGCCTCGAAAGATGGTCATCATCATTAGACAATTTAAATTCCCCCACCCGTTGCGTCATTTGATCAGCTTGCGATTGTAAACTTTCTGCTGCCGCTGCAGCCTCTTCAACCAATGCCGAATTTTGTTGTGTCATTTCGTCCATTTGTGATACGGCAATCGATACCTCTTCAATGCCTGCAGATTGTTCAACAGAGGCCGCTGCAATTTCAGCCATAA
>JAYWHF010000120.1:0-13428 GCA_043777855.1 Gammaproteobacteria bacterium
GCCGAAAACAATATTCGAGCCTGGCGAGATGGTTCGCGTCATTGATGGTCCATTCAATGATTTCAACGGTGTTGTAGACGAGGTTAATTACGATAAGAGTCGTCTGCGGGTTGCCGTACTGATTTTTGGTCGTTCTACGCCCGTAGAATTGGATTTCAGTCAGGTAGAAAAAACCTAAGTATATTATTTAATCATTCCCTCTCAGTCTCGACGGAGAGGGTTTTTCACATCTCTGACATTTGTGTTGGAGAGGGGAGCCTGCGATGAAATGTTTAGCCGACATTTCGGAGGCGCTAACACCCAAACGGGAGAAGTAAAATGGCAAAAAAAGTAACCGCCTACGTTAAGTTGCAAGTTGCAGCAGGCAAAGCGAACCCAAGTCCTCCTGTGGGGCCTGCATTGGGCCAGCACGGCGTTAACATCATGGAGTTCTGTAAGTCGTTCAATGCTCAAACTCAGGGTATTGAAGTTGGGGCGCCGGTTCCCGTGGTAATTACAGTTTACAGTGATCGTAGTTTCACCTTTGTGATGAAAACGCCACCCGCTTCTTTCCTGCTCAAGAAGGCTGCTGGCATCAAAGGCGGCAGTGGGCGTCCTAACACCGTTAAAGTCGGTACTGTGACTCGCGCCCAACTGGAAGAAATTGCTAAGACTAAACAGGCTGATTTAACGGCGGCGGATATGAACGCGGCTGTGCGCACCATTGCGGGCTCAGCTCGTTCAATGGGTCTTGATGTGGAGGGTTTATAAAATGGCCAAGTTAACTAAACGTCAACGCGCGATAAGCGCGAAAATTGATAGAACCAAACTTTACTCAATTGAAGACGCTGTGGCGTTATTGAAAGAAGTATCGACTGTCAAGTTCGCCGAAACATTTGACGTCTCTATTAATTTAGGGATCGACCCGCGCAAATCTGATCAATCGGTGCGGGGAGCGACTACCTTACCCCACGGTAATGGTAAGCACGTTCGTGTTGCTGTATTTACGCAAGGCGCAAATGCTGAAGCCGCCAAAGCAGCCGGTGCTGAGTTTGTTGGCATGGATGATTTGGCTGCTGAAATTAAGGCCGGGAAAATGGACTTCGACGTTGTTATTGCAAGCCCAGATGCAATGCGTGTAGTCGGTCAGCTAGGGCAAGTCCTTGGCCCGCGCGGCTTAATGCCAAACCCTAAAACGGGTACCGTGACGCCTGATGTTGTTACGGCGGTCAAGAATGCGAAGGCTGGTCAAGTCCGCTATCGTGCGGAAAAGGGCGGCATCATCCACGGTGGTATCGGCAAAGTTTCCTTTGATGTCATCGCCATTAAGGAAAATCTTGAAGCTCTTGTTAGCGATCTGAAAAGGTTCAAGCCTTCCACGTCGAAAGGTATATACCTGCAAAAAATTTCGTTGAGTACCACTATGGGCCCAGGCCTGTTAATCGATCAATCTTCCTTGGCAAGTTAATTTTGCCGATTGAAAAGAACTTTGGGGTCCGTTACGGCGGGCCATTAAAGACCGTAGGTGATATTTCGTCGTTTGCAGAAGTATCTTAATTGTCGTTTTAGGCTACCTACGCAAATGGTGACCCCTTCCAGCTTTACATTGGATCAAATCACCAATTCATGGCCTCTTTTTTTGAGAGAGGTTTTTTAGGTAACGATAGATAGCGATCTATCACAGCAGGAGAAATCCCGTGGCACTAGGACTTGAAGGTAAAAAGGCGATCATCGCTGAAGTCCATGAAGCTGCTAAGAGTGCATTGTCAGCGGTGGTTGCCGATTCGCGCGGCGTAACCGTAAGTAAGATGACCTCTCTGCGTAAGCAAGCACGTGAAGCCGGTGTGTGGGTGAAAATTGTCCGCAACACCTTGGCTCGTCGCGCTGTTCAAGGCACTGCATACGAATGTCTTGGCGACAGTTTCGTCGGCCCAACGCTCTTAGCATTTTCCAATGCGCATCCAGGAGCAGGTGCTCGCATCCTCCAGGATTTCGCAAAAGAAAATGATAAGTTTGAGTTGAAAGCCGCCGCCTTCGAAGGCGAGCTAGTCAACATCGGTATGTTGGCGACTTTGCCGACTTACGATGAAGCTATAGCGAAGCTAATGAGCGTGATGAAAGAAGCAGCAGCTGGAAAATTGGTTCGCACTCTGGCGGCCATTGGTGATCAAAAACAGCAAGCTGCTTAATCATTTGATTGCGGTTTGTAAAGATGAATTGAGCTAATTGCTCTTAAGGTAGGAATTGAGACATGTCTATGACTAAAGAAGATATCATCAGCGCGATTTCAGAAATGTCTGTAAGAGACGTTGTTGAGTTGGTGTCTGCAATGGAAGTTAAGTTTGGTGTTAGTGCTGCTTCAGCTGTTGCAGTCGCCGCTGGACCTGCTGCCGTTGTTGAAGAGCAAACCGAGTTTGACGTAATTCTGACCGCTATTGGCGAGAAGAAAGTAAACGTCATTAAAGCCGTACGCGAATTGACAGGTCTTGGCTTGAAAGAAGCTAAAGATCTAGTTGAAAGCGCGCCAAAAGCAGTTAAAGAAGCAGCCTCTAAAGCTGATGCTGCTGCTGCAAAAGCTAAATTGGAAGAAGCTGGTGCATCTGTAGAATTGAAGTAATTTTGTCTATGCATTATCTGTCCTTTTGCAATGCTGGACGCAAGGCTGGTGGGTTTTCCCGCCAGCCTTTTTCTGTTTACAGAATTTGTGTTTGACTGAGCAATAGGTTCTAGGTTTTGCGCATGGGTAATGTTGAGTTGAAGTAGCTGAAGAGTCATTTCTTCGGTGGTGGATTTTGAAAAATGGCTTCCTTAAAAGACAATGACACCGTTGCTCTCTTATTAGAAGTTAAGTGCGTTTTAAAGTAGAAACGACTTTTTCTTTCATTAGTGGTCGTTTCAATGGCTGATCAAGCCCGATCCGCGAACAAGCTGGGGAATACAGATGGCTTACTCATATACTGAGAAAAAACGTATCCGTAAGGATTTTGGCAAATTGCCTCACGTAATGGACGTACCTTACCTCTTAGCAATTCAGCTAGACTCCTACAGAAAATTTACTCAAGCCGATAGCTTGCCCAGCAAGCGAGAAGACATGGGGTTGCATGCTGCATTCCGTTCGGTGTTTCCTATTGTTAGTTATTCCGGCAATGCAGCGCTTGAATATGTTAGTTACAACCTTGGAAAAGCGGTATTCGATGTAAATGAATGTATTCTACGCGGCGTAACTTATGCGGTGCCTCTGCGCGTGAAAGTGCGCCTGATTATTTACGATCGTGAATCTTCCAATAAAGCGATCAAAGATATCAAAGAACAAGAAGTTTATATGGGAGAAATCCCACTGATGACTGACAACGGTACCTTTGTTATTAATGGTACTGAGCGCGTCATTGTGTCGCAACTGCACCGCTCTCCTGGCGTGTTCTTCGATCATGACAAAGGTAAGACGCATTCTTCTGGGAAGCTGTTGTTTTCCGCGCGAATCATTCCTTACCGTGGTTCTTGGTTGGATTTTGAATTTGATCCGAAAGATATGCTTTATGTGCGTATTGACCGCCGTCGTAAATTGCCGGCAACTATTTTATTGCGTGCGCTTGGCTTCAGCTCGCAGCAAATGCTTGATATGTTTTTCGAAACCAGTAGCTTTGTGTTGGGCAAGAATGGGCAATTTATTTTTGATGTTGTGCCCTCCAGGCTTCGTGGTGACGTTGCGACTTTCGACATCAAAGACGGTAAAGGAAATATTTTAGTTGAAGAAGGTCGCCGTATTACTGCTCGCCATATTCGCCTATTAGAAAAGGCTGGCGTAGACAAAATGGAAGTGCCTTCTGAGTACTTGCTTGGTCGCGCTTTGGCAAAGGATGTTATAGATACTCGTACCGGTGAAATACTCTTTGAATGTAATACAGAGATTACCGCAGACATACTCGCCAAGCTGTCGACCGCTGGTGTTGAGAACATAGAAACGCTGTACACCAATGAATTGGACTGCGGTCCATTTATGTCTGAAACATTGCGGGTTGACCCAACTCGCACGGCACTTGAGTCGCTGGTAGAAATTTACCGCATGATGCGTCCAGGAGAGCCGCCTACCAAAGAATCTGCGGAAGCGCTGTTCCAAAACTTGTTCTTTTCCCAAGAGCGTTACGATTTGTCGGCAGTGGGCCGGATGAAGTTCAACCTTCGTTTGGACCGTAATCAAGAAACGGGTGCTGGCACTTTGTCCAACGACGATATTGTCGATGTGATGAAGACATTAATTGCTATCCGCAACGGTAAAGGTGTTGTGGATGATATAGATCACTTGGGAAACCGTCGTGTTCGATCTGTGGGCGAGATGGCTGAAAACCAATTCCGTGTTGGGTTGGTTCGCGTCGAGCGTGCAGTGAAAGAACGCCTATCGATGGCAGAAAGTGAAGGGTTAATGCCACAGGATTTGATTAACGCTAAACCGGTTGCTGCGGCGGTTAAAGAATTCTTTGGTTCTTCTCAGCTATCTCAATTCATGGATCAGAACAATCCGCTGTCTGAGGTAACGCATAAGCGCCGTGTGTCTGCATTAGGCCCAGGTGGATTGACGCGAGAGCGAGCCGGTTTCGAGGTGCGTGACGTACATCCGACGCACTACGGTCGTGTTTGCCCGATTGAGACACCTGAAGGTCCGAATATCGGCCTGATCAACTCTTTATCTACCTATGCGCGCACCAATCATTACGGGTTTCTTGAAACGCCTTACCGTAAGGTAGTTGACGGCAAAGTCACAAATGATATTGAGTTTCTATCGGCGATTATCGAATCTGATTTTGTTATTGCACAAGCATCTGCAACCTTGGATGCCGGTGGCCGGTTGAGTGAAGACTTGGTGTCTGTTCGCCACATGAACGAATTTACGTTAAAAACACCGAAAGACGTTCAGTTCATGGACGTTTCTGCACGTCAAGTTGTATCAGTTGCCGCTTCACTTATTCCATTTCTCGAGCACGATGACGCAAACCGCGCGTTGATGGGTTCAAACATGCAGCGTCAAGCTGTACCTACTTTGCGCGCACAAAAGCCGTTGGTTGGTACTGGGATGGAGCGCAATGTTGCATCCGACTCCGGTGTGTGTGTGGTGGCGAAACACGGCGGTGTTGTCGATAAAGTGGATGCCGGGCGTATTGTTATTCGTGTCCATGATAACGAGGTGCAAGCGGGTGACGCGGGTGTAGATATTTACAATCTCACCAAATACACGCGCTCAAACCAAAACACCTGTATCAACCAGCGTCCCATCGTCAATATTGGCGACATAGTAGCTCGTGGCGATATTCTTGCTGACGGTCCGTCAGTGGATATGGGTGAGCTGGCCTTGGGCCAAAACATGCGCATCGCTTTCATGCCTTGGAATGGTTACAACTTCGAAGATTCGATTTTGGTGTCTGAGCGTGTTGTGCAAGAAGATCGTTTTACAACGATTCACATCCAAGAATTAACCTGTATTGCTCGCGACACTAAGTTAGGCAGCGAAGAAATTACCGCCGATATTCCGAACGTCGGTGAAAGTGCGCTTGGCAAATTGGATGAGTCAGGCATTGTTTACATTGGCGCTGAAGTTGTTGGTGGCGATATTCTCGTTGGTAAAGTAACGCCTAAAGGTGAAACTCAGCTAACGCCTGAAGAAAAGCTGCTGCGTGCGATTTTCGGTGAAAAAGCCTCTGACGTTAAAGACACATCGTTGCGCGTTCCTTCAAGTACCAAAGGTACCGTAATTGACGTGCAGGTTTTCACGCGCGATGGTCTGGAAAAGGACCAGCGCAGCTTAGAAATCGACAAATCCCAGCTTGACGAAGTTCGCAAGAACCTCAACGAAGAATTCCGCATTATGGAAGGTGCCACGCTTGAACGTTTGCGAGCAGCTTTGGTTGGTCATGTTGTGGCGTCAGGAAAAAATGTCAAAAAAGGAGACAAGCTTACCGATCTCATGCTGGATGACTTGGAAAAAGATCAGTGGTTCAAGCTGCGCATGGTTGAAGAAGTTCTCAATGAGCAAATAGATCGTGCGGAAGAGCAGTTAGCCGAGCGGCGTAAGATTCTCGACGAGCGTTTTGAAGATAAGCGTCGCAAATTGTCAACTGGCGATGATTTGGCACCGGGCGTACTGAAAATCGTTAAGGTTTACCTCGCGATCAAACGGCGCATTCAACCTGGCGACAAAATGGCAGGTCGCCACGGCAACAAAGGGGTTATCTCGGTCATTATGCCGGTTGAAGATATGCCTTACGACGTGAATGGAGAGACAGTTGATATAGTCCTTAACCCTCTTGGTGTGCCTTCGCGGATGAACGTGGGCCAGGTGCTGGAAATGCACTTGGGTATGGCCGCAAAAGGGCTGGGTGTGAAAATCGATGCCATGCTGCGCGAGCAGCGAGCGATCGCTGAGGTCCGCAGTTTCCTAGAAGAGATCTATAACGAAACCGGTGATGTAGCGGCAAAAGAAGATTTGACTTCGTTCAGCGATAAAGAAATCATCGATTTGGCGCAAAACCTGACGGCTGGCGTGCCTATGGCGACCCCCGTGTTTGACGGTGCTAAAGAGCATGAGATCAAAGCGTTATTGCGTTTAGCGGGATTGTCAGATACGGGCCAAGCAACGCTTTATGATGGTCGTACGGGTGATCAATTTACCCGTCAAGTCACCGTGGGCTACATGTACATGCTGAAATTGAACCACTTGGTTGATGACAAAATGCATGCTCGTTCTACGGGTTCTTACAGCTTGGTTACTCAACAGCCTTTAGGTGGTAAAGCGCAGTTCGGCGGCCAACGTTTTGGTGAGATGGAGGTTTGGGCACTAGAAGCTTATGGTGCTGCATATACCCTCCAAGAAATGCTAACCGTTAAATCGGACGACGTTGCTGGCCGTACCAAAATGTATAAAAACATTGTGGATGGCGATCATCGTATGGAGCCTGGAATGCCGGAGTCGTTTAACGTACTCGTTAAAGAAATCCGCTCTCTGGGTATCAATATGGAGCTCGAACTAGACGATTAAGGTTTGGCTTAATGCACATTGAAACAGGTAATGCCGGTCTCAATGTGTAGCTGACCCGTTGCGGTTTTAGAGCTAAAAGATTAACGCACGCAGAATATTGCCTTCGAAGTTTAATGAAAGCTCGCTGAGAGCCAACAGGAGAAAGCGCCTTGAAAGACTTACTTAATTTACTCAAGTCCCAGGGACAAGTAGAAGAGTTTGACGCTATTCGTATCAGTTTAGCGTCGCCGGAAATGATTCGCTCTTGGTCATTTGGTGAAGTTAAAAAGCCAGAAACTATCAATTACCGTACCTTCAAGCCTGAGCGTGAAGGTCTATTCTGCGCCAAGATTTTTGGTCCAGTAAAAGATTATGAGTGCTTGTGCGGTAAATATAAGCGCATGAAGCACCGTGGCATTATCTGTGAGAAATGTGGCGTTGAGGTTACACTCGCCAAAGTTCGCCGCGAACGCATGGGCCATATCGAACTGGCGAGTCCCGTTGCACATATTTGGTTTTTGAAATCATTGCCGAGCCGCATAGGTTTGTTGTTGGACATGACTTTGCGCGATATAGAACGCGTATTGTATTTTGAATCCTACGTAGTTACCGAGCCGGGCATGACGACTCTTGAACGCAGTCAATTGCTGACGGACGAGCAGTATTTTGATGCAATGGAAGAATTCGGTGACGAATTCGAGGCCAAAATGGGTGCCGAAGCTATTCAGGCTTTGATGCGCGCTATTAACCTTGAGTCTGAAGTTCAGCGCTTGCGTGAAGAGATTCCTAATACCACCAGTGAAACTAAAATTAAAAAGTACTCCAAGCGCTTAAAGCTCTTGGAAGCTTTTCATTTCTCTGGCAACAAGCCGGAGTGGATGGTGATGGAAGTATTGCCAGTGTTGCCTCCAGACTTGCGCCCTCTGGTGCCGCTGGATGGCGGCCGTTTTGCGACATCCGACTTGAACGATTTGTACCGTCGGGTGATCAACCGCAACAATCGTCTAAAGCGCCTGCTTGACCTAAATGCTCCCGATATTATCGTGCGCAACGAAAAGCGTATGCTGCAAGAATCGGTAGATGCCTTGCTGGATAACGGCCGTCGCGGCCGTGCGATTACTGGCTCAAACAAGCGGCCACTGAAATCTTTGGCCGACATGATCAAGGGTAAGCAAGGCCGGTTCCGCCAGAACTTGCTCGGTAAGCGTGTTGACTACTCTGGTCGTTCGGTGATCGTGGTAGGTCCAACCTTGCGTTTGCATCAGTGCGGTCTTCCAAAAAAAATGGCGCTGGAGTTATTCAAGCCCTTTATTTTTAGTAAGTTAGAATTGCGCGGGTTGGCGACAACCATCAAAGCCGCCAAGAAAATGGTTGAGCGTGAGGAAGCGGTGGTTTGGGATATTCTCGACGAAGTCATTCGCGAGCATCCAGTGCTGTTGAACCGCGCTCCTACTCTCCACCGCCTTGGTATTCAGGCGTTCGAGCCGGTGCTGATTGAAGGCAAAGCCATTCAGCTGCACCCGTTAGTGTGTTCTGCGTACAACGCCGACTTCGACGGCGACCAGATGGCCGTGCATATTCCTCTGACCATTGAAGCTCAGTTGGAAGCCCGTGCGTTAATGATGTCCACCAACAATATCCTTTCGCCCGCGTCGGGTGAGCCGGTCATCGTTCCTTCGCAGGACGTTGTACTAGGGTTGTATTGGATGACTCGTGATCGCGTTAATGCTCGCGGTGAAGGTATGGTGTTTGCCGATACGTCAGAGGTGTCGCGCGCATATTACTCGAAGCAAGTTGATTTGCAGGCGCGCGTCAAGGTTCGCTTGAGTGAAACTATTATCGGCGCTGAAGGTGAAAGAACGACCGAAGTTAAGATAGTCGACACCACTGTTGGACGGGTCCTCTTGTGGGAGATAGTTCCAGCGGGAATGCCGTTGGAAATGATTAACCGCCCTATGGTTAAGAAGGCAATATCGGCCGCGCTAAACTTCTGCTATCGCGTTGTCGGCTTGAAGTCGACAGTAATATTTGCCGACCGATTGATGTACATGGGCTACGAATTCTCAACGCGTTCAGGCTCATCAATTGGTGTAAACGATTTTATTATTCCTGCCGCTAAAGCAGAAATCATTGCTCGTGCGGAATCTGAAGTGAAAGAAATTGAAAGTCAGTACGCATCGGGATTGGTTACGCAGGGCGAAAAATACAACAAAGTCATCGATATTTGGTCGCGAGCTAACGACTTAGTGGCTAAAGCAATGATGGAAGGTATTTCTACCGAGTCCGTCATTAATCGCGCGGGCGTCGAAGAGCGTCAGCCGTCTTTTAACTCTGTATTTATGTATGCCGATTCTGGTGCGCGTGGTTCGCCTGCACAGATCCGCCAGTTGGCGGGTATGCGTGGTTTGATGGCGCGTCCAGACGGATCAATTATCGAAACCCCCATTCAAGCGAACTTCCGGGAAGGCTTGAACGTACTCGAATACTTCATTTCTACTCACGGAGCGCGTAAAGGCTTGGCGGATACCGCCTTGAAAACTGCAAACTCCGGATATTTGACCCGTCGTCTGGTTGATGTTGCACAAGACTTGGTAGTTACCATGGTTGACTGCGGAACCGACGAAGGCTTGACCATGTCTCCCGTCATCGAAGGCGGTGATGTGATTGAGTCGCTCGGGGATCGCATCCTTGGCCGCATTATTGCGCGCGATGTTATTCGCCCTGGCAGCGACGAGATATTGGTGCCAGCGGGCACTATGATCGACGAAGCTTGGGTTGAGCGTGTTGAAGCCATGAGTATTGACGAAGTTCTCGTGCGGTCACCGATTACTTGCGATGCGCGTACGGGCATATGTTCTATGTGTTACGGTCGTGACCTAGCGCGCGGTCACCGGGTTAACTCCGGTGAAGCAGTTGGTGTTATTGCGGCACAGTCTATCGGTGAGCCGGGTACCCAGTTAACAATGCGTACCTTCCACATTGGTGGTGCGGCTTCAAGAGCTTCAGCAGCAGATAGCGTACAAGTTAAACAAGAAGGTAGTGTGCGCTTGCTCAACGTCAAAGTTGTTAGCAATCCAGCCGGTAATCTGGTTGCAGTATCGCGTTCAGGCGAATTGGCCATTGCCGATGGTAATGGCCGTGAGCGTGAACGCTACAAGATTCCTTACGGCGCATTGATTACTGTTAAGGATGGTGAAGCTGTTAAGGGCGGCCAAATTATTGCTAAGTGGGATCCGCACACACACCCCATCGTATCGGAAGTGGCGGGTACTGTAGCCTTCTCCGGAATGGAAGATGGTCTGTCGATTCGTCGCCAAACAGATGAGTTGACTGGCCTGAGCTCTATGGAGGTGCTTGATCCTGCCGAACGTCCTTCAGCGGGTAAAGATTTGCGTCCTGCGGTAACGCTGGTTGATGCAAAAGGTAAAGAGTTGTTCTTGGCGAACACTAACGTGCCCGCCCATTACATGTTGCCTGCGAAAGCGATCTTAAGCATTAACAATAGTGACATCATTAATGTGGGCGACATCATTGCGCGGATTCCACAAGAGAGCTCGAAAACTCGCGATATTACTGGTGGTCTGCCACGGGTTGCTGATTTGTTCGAGGCGCGTCGTCCAAAAGAGCCTTCGATCTTGGCTGAGATTTCCGGAACAGTGAGCTTCGGTAAAGAGACCAAAGGTAAGCGTCGTCTAATTATCACTCCCGCTGAAGGTCAGTTGATGGAAGACGGCTCTACACATTATGAAGTACTGATTCCTAAACATCGTCAGCTGACCGTGTTTGAGGGTGAGATGGTTGCCAAGGGTGAAGTGGTTTCTGATGGCCCGAGCAATCCGCACGATATTTTGCGCCTGCAAGGTGTTGAAGCCTTGGCTCGCTACATCACCAATGAAATTCAGGAGGTGTATCGTTTGCAAGGCGTTAAGATCAACGATAAACACATCGAAACTATCGTTCGTCAGATGTTGCGTAAGGTCGAGATCACCAGCATGGGTGATTCGAATTATGTTAAAGGCGAGCAGGTCGAATATGTTTATGTGTTGGCAGAGAATGAGAGGTTGAGAGCTGAAGATAGGCAGCCGGCGCAGTTCGAGCGTCAGTTGTTAGGTATTACTAAGGCGTCTTTAGCGACCGAATCATTTATTTCTGCTGCATCATTCCAGGAAACTACCCGGGTATTGACTGAGGCTGCAGTGACAGGCAAGAAAGATGGCTTGCGTGGGCTCAAAGAAAACGTGGTGGTTGGGCGTTTGATTCCGGCAGGTACAGGTTTGGCTTATCATGCTGATCGTAAGCGCAAACGCGAAGCTGCTATTGCGGGAGTGGGCGTAAGTGTTGGTGTGAGTGCAGAGGATGTTGAAGCAGCTTTGACGGAGGCGCTGAAATCTAGCGCACACTAGGTGCAAAGCTTTAGAGGCGTTGGTTTTGATGCTGAAAATGAATTCTTGCTTTCACCTTGAAATCTAAACCGAAAGTGTTCGAAAAATAAGGCCAGCATCAGCTGGCCTTATTTTTTCGGTCGAATATAGTAGCTTTGCTATTGTCTCGGCCTTGACGATGAGGGGTCGCATCTTTACAATGCGCGACCCGCTTTTCTATAAGTGGTAAGTAGGGCTTGCTCTTAGTGAACAATCCCGCTTTCTATAACCAGCCTTCTAATAAGGCGTATTTATCTGTGGAGTTAGTTTTCATGCCAACGATCAATCAATTGATTCGTAAGCCGAGAAAACCTATCGTGGAAAAGAGCGATGTTCCTGCTCTGCAAGGCAATCCGCAAAAGCGCGGTGTTTGCACTCGGGTATACACCACAACACCTAAAAAGCCGAACTCTGCATTGCGTAAAGTGTGCCGTGTGCGTTTGACCAACGGCTTTGAAGTGTCGTCGTATATCGGTGGTGAAGGCCATAACTTGCAAGAGCACAGCGTGGTGCTTATTCGTGGCGGTCGTGTTAAAGACTTGCCTGGTGTTCGTTACCATACTGTACGCGGATCGCTGGATACTTCTGGTGTTGCCAAGCGTAAACAAGGTCGTTCGAAGTACGGTACTAAGCGTCCCAAGTAATTGTCGGCGGGTTTATTCCGCCGTCAGTATTTAACGTTTTGTTTTCGGTTTTGAACATAAGTAAGGCCAAGCGAACGGTGGGCAATAATGCTCCCGGTGTCGTCTTGGAAAATTCCTGAAGAGAGGCTATTAAAATGCCAAGAAGAAGAGTTGTCGCTAAGCGCGAGACGCTACCGGATCCTGTATTCGGTAATGTTACTCTGGCGAAGTTTATGAACCACGTAATGATTAGTGGTAAGAAATCTGTTGCAGAACGTATTATTTACGGCGCCTTGGATATTATTAAGGTCAAGCTGAATCGCGACCCATTGGAGGTGTTTGATTCCGCTCTTGAAAACATTGCACCGCTGGTTGAAGTTAAAGCTCGCCGTGTTGGTGGCGCCACTTATCAAGTTCCCGTTGAGGTTCGTGCATCTCGCCGCACGGCGTTAGCGATGCGCTGGCTGGTTGATTATTCGCGCAAACGCGGCGAAAAATCTATGCCCCAACGTTTGGCCGGAGAGTTAATGGATGCAGCTCAAGGCAAGGGTGCTGCGGTTAAGAAACGTGAAGACGTTCACCGTATGGCTGAAGCGAATAAAGCGTTTTCGCATTTTCGGTTCTAATAGCCTAGTTAGTATTAAAAAAGGCAGCTCTAGCTGCCTTTGTCTTTCTAAAGAATTCGCAATTCGGGGAGTACAGTCGTGGCACGTAAAACTCCAATCGAACGTTACCGCAATATCGGTATTGTTGCTCACGTCGATGCAGGTAAGACTACCACTACCGAGCGGGTTTTGTTTTATACCGGCCTGTCGCACAAAATTGGTGAAGTGCATGATGGCGCAGCGACGACTGATTGGATGGTGCAGGAGCAAGAACGCGGGATTACTATCACCTCGGCTGCTATCACGACGTTCTGGAAAGGCATGGGTGGCCAATTTGAAGAGCACCGCATTAACGTCATTGATACCCCCGGGCACGTTGATTTTACCATTGAGGTGGAGCGGTCTCTGCGGGTGCTTGACGGGGCTGTAGTTGTTTTGTGCGGCTCGTCGGGTGTCCAGCCCCAAACTGAAACGGTATGGCGTCAGGCCAATAAATATTCAGTCCCACGTATTGTGTTTGTTAATAAGATGGATCGCACTGGCGCAGAGTACATGCGCGTTGTCGAGCAGCTAAAAAACCGCTTAGGTGCCAATGCGGTTCCGCTACAAATGACCATAGGTTCCGAGGAGAATTTTAAGGGCGTAGTTGATTTAGTAAAAATGCGCGCTGTTATTTGGAACGAAGCTGATCAGGGCATGACGTTTGCCTACGAGGAGATTCCCGCTGACATGCTTGCGGCATGCTTGAAAATGCGTGAATTTATGATCGAGGCTGCCGCTGAGTCCAGTGAAGA
>JAYWHF010000121.1:0-4711 GCA_043777855.1 Gammaproteobacteria bacterium
CTGAAGAAATCTTTTGGGCGTTATGACAGCCTAATTTCCAAATCAATAGAAGAGTCTCCGATCAAACCCGCGTGCAAATCAGGTTGTTCCTATTGCTGCTATTACAAAGTTGAGGTGAGAGCTCATGAGATGTTCTTAATCAAAGATCACATGGAAACTTCTTGGAGCGAATCGGCTATAAAAAATGTCTTGGCAGACGCCGCGGTAAATGCGACGTTAATTAAAACACTGACGCACGAGCAGCATCTTGTAACTAATATTAAGTGTCCATTTTTACTTGAGAATACGTGTAGTATTTATCCGGTTCGACCCTTCAAATGCCGCAATTTTCATTCGACCGATGTAGACGCGTGCGAAGAGTCTTTTAATCGCCCTAGCAATTTATCCATTCAAAGCGGTTACGTAGAAAGTGTCGCCCTGTTCGGTAATGCTCATTCGCAGGGTTTTGAAGGTGCCGTAAAAAACTCGGGTATGGACTTAACTGCTTATGATTTGAATACGGCGTTGCTTGAGGTTTTTGAGGCGCCCACAGCCTTCAAAAGATTTAACCGAGGTAAAAAAGCATTTCTGCAAGCCATTGTGGTGGATGAGGAGTAAGTATTTTTCTAATGGCGGTTAGTTTTTTACAGCAAGTGAATATTACATTTTCAAAGTATCATTCAAAGCACCATTCTAAGCATCATTTAAAGCCTGCAAACTCCAATCGATGGCATCACTATAATGTGGGTATGGCAACATGTCGCCTAAGAGTATTAAGGTTTCGCGCAACGCGGTTAAATTATCACTGACTAGATTAATATGCCCCACTTTGCGGCCGGCGCGAACTTCTTTTCCGTACCAATAAACCCGTGCAATGGGAAGCGTTAACCAGTTGGCGTTGTAGTCGATGCCAATCAAATTGATCATTACATTTTGCCCAAGGATCTGTGGCGCTGGCATTGCTAGGTTGGCCGTGGCTCTTAAATGATACTCAAATTGGCTTATGCTGGCGCCGGCTTGTGTCCAGTGGCCGGAGTTGTGTACGCGCGGAGCGAGCTCGTTAATGAGTAATTGTTCGCCAACACGAAATGTTTCCATCGCCATCACGCCGACATAGTCCAATGCATTGAGTAATTTACTGAGCATAGTTTCTGCGTGTGCTTGTAAGTGTTGCAATCGTACAAGCGGTGCGACTGATGCATAGAGGATCCCGTTCAAATGCAAGTTAAGCGTTAGCGGATAAAAAACACTATCGCCAGCGCGGTTGCGTACACCGATCAGAGAAAGCTCTTCATTGAAATTGATAGCTTGTTCGGCGATAGATTCGCCTTGCCAGTCGGCCGGCACCTCATCACCTTCACTGCGCAACCAATACTGGCCTTTGCCATCGTAGCCGCCGGTGCGACGTTTGAGTAAAACTCGGTCGCCTAGCTGATTCCACAATTCATTCGCATTAATATCGCCCGCCACATTACGCCAAGGGGCAGTGGCAAGCCCCAGCGAATCAATTAATTCTTTCTGCGTTTTGCGATCGGCCAAGCGACCAAATACTTTTCTATTGATAAAGTTTGGGTGTTGTGACAGTGCTTGCGTGACGAGTGTGTCGGGCCATTGTTCACGCTCCGCTGTGATTAAATCATTCGGATCTAGTGCGGGTGCGGTGCTTTCATTGATGTCGACGGGGCGTACATCAAGCGCGAGTGGGATGCCGGCGTGTTTGAGCATGGCTCCCAGTTGACCAGCACCTAAAACCCAAATGGGAGGCGTTTTGCTCATGAATGTTCCACTCAATTTGATATTTTTGGTGATGACTTGCTCGGCTTATTCTGCTCTAGGGTCTGGGTTATCTAGCACTGCTTGGGTTTGGCTGCGACGAAAATCTTCCAAGCGCTTCGCAAGGTCAGAATTATGTAACGCAAGGATTTGACAGGCCAAGAGGCCAGCGTTAAAAGCGCCGGCACTGCCAATCGCCAGCGTACCTACAGCAATACCTTTTGGCATCTGCACGATGGAAAGCAAACTATCCATGCCATTGAGGGCTTTACTTTGCACAGGCACGCCAAGTACCGGTAGTCGGGTATGAGCCGCAATCATCCCTGGCAAATGGGCTGCACCACCTGCACCGGCAATGATTACCCCATAGCCATTAGCCACTGCCGTTTCGGCAAATGTGGTTAATTTCTGCGGAGTGCGGTGCGCCGAAACTACCTCGGCGTGATACGCCACACCCATATTCTGGAGTATTTCAACGGCCGCTTGCATAGTCTCCCAATCACTCTTGGACCCCATAATCACGGCGACTTTATTTGTCATAGTGTGTTTCCTTGCCTCAGAAATAGAAAATCGACAAAAGCCTATGGAAAAGCGCCGCATATTACCATAGGTATAAGGGTTTGCAGAAAGTCGTGGGGTGCTGCTCTTAGATGGTTTCTCTTTGTCAGCGGCCTTGCTACAATCCTCACCGTTAGATTTGGCGCAATAATCATTGAGCGCAGTAACCTACTCGAATTAACTCGGATCAACTCAGATTAATGGGAAGCAGAAAATGGATAGACGATTGAAGAAAAAAGTAAAGATAGTATCCCTAGTTTTATTGTGTGGTGCCTTCTGCACCCTACTGTTGGTAAACAATCAAAAGCCCCTCATAGTTGCCAACGCGGCGGCGGCACCTAATGATGACGGCTTAATGCCACCAGTAGCACCGGACACTACTGCAAAAAGTAAAGGTGCCTTTGCTGATGTGGAGGCGGCGAGAGAGAAAGTTTTGGAAGACAGAAGGACCGCTGATGAGCGCACAAAAAAACAAAATATGAAGCAAAAAAGTGTCGAGTGCATATTTTGGCAGCAGCAAAAAAAGACCTCGAGTGCTGCAAGCGTAGATGAAAAAATAGCTAAATTCTGCAATGTCTAATTTAAAGTTTTGCTTAAACTCATTTGCCTGCCGTCTTATACTTTGAAAGTCGCTCTACGATTATCCATGCGATTTTTAGACCCTAGGATTAGTTATTTTAAGTAACTAATAAGCCCTATTTGATGCCAACAGTGGGCCCTCATAAATAAGTGTTCTGCTAGGTTGGCCTGCGGAAGTGCAAGTAGTTTCCGCTTTGTGGGCAAAGTGAATGGTTAACTTAACAAAGTATTTTACTAAGTGTTGTATCAAATACCCTCAGCGTTTTAAGTCTGCGCGTATTAAGCTCTATTAGATCGAAACTGATATCGTGTATTGGCGTACAGAATCAGTAGATGCCTCGAAAGTGTGGTCTGTTTTCGGTGACTAAAAAATAGATGTTCTGTTTCAAGCTTTTGTTAGCTCCTAAAGAGCTGCGTTGTCGATGTCCATAGAGTTGCTGTATTCAAGCTTTTTAATTGACTCTTCAAATATTTTCCTATTGGATTCATTTGTAATAGCTGCAAGCTTTTCTTCAAGTTTTGGAAGTAGGGTCCTATCCCCATTTGCCACGATTGTGGCTAAGGCCGTTAGTGAAACTTCATGTGATGGGTCGTCGAGCGCCTCAATCAAAATATTTGTGGCCGCATAGCTTTGTTCTTGATTTAGCCTGTTTAGCGCGGCTTTCCGGACATTGGCATCTTCTTCAGTTTTCAATATTTTTTCAATTAAGCCGAGATCTTGCGCTTGAGTCGTGAGTACTTCGATGGTTTCTAGCTTTTTACTGGTGTCGCTAAGAAAAAACTGTTCTTTACTGTCAGTGTCCCTTTCAAGAGTCCCTATGCTCTCATCTAAAGGCACATCTATCGTTCGCGAGTCGATTCCTTCTGGTGACTTTTCGCTTTGACTATCAGTTGTTTTGGGGGCTGTCTCAGTGGTACTTGCTAGCGCACTCCGTTGGTCTCTTGGGAGGCTGGGTCGCTGGGTGATCCTTTCTTGATGAGCCAAGTTTTCCTTCCAACTCTTTTCTCCCAAGATGCATGTGCTAGGATTTTCTGTGACGAGTTCTATGGGTTTGCCTTGCGTCATGTAGGCCCCCATAAAATAATTCGCCAGCACGCCCAAAATAAAAAAGCAAAAAGCTGACACTATATTTTTCATGATTACTTGGGCCTCAGTCTATTGCTGTTGTAAGGTTGAGCTGAGTAGTGACACCTCAGCTCATTTTGTTTTACTGTCTTCTCATCCATTTATCAAATCGATAATCCTCTCGAGCGGGATCTACAAAGTCTGTGTCTACGAGTAAGCGAAGCTAGTTGCTATTTTCCGACCATACTTGTGCCCAGACGGCGCGAGTGGCATAGCCATGGTCGTATTTAAATCTCAACCATTTGCTCGAGGTGTAGGTGCCGTCAACTTTGCCGAAGTAACAATCGGACGGGCGGCACTTTCCCCAAAGCTGCGCTGTATAAACCAATTTGACACTGTGCGTTAATGAGCAGAATTCCTCTCCGCCGTCTTTATAGCAGGTAACTTGGGGAGCATCTCGACACTCTTCCATGAATACGGCTTTAGTGACTCCAGTTGTGTTGCTGTCTGGGTTTACCCAAGTGCCAACTTCTTTTACGCGGCCAACAGCGCACTGGCCTGCATGGGCACCACTACTAAAAAGCGGCATTAGCAATATGAGTAACCAAGACAATTTAAACAATCCTATGTTTCTTGCGGTTAACCGATTTAGCAGAATAAATTTTTTCATTGACTAATCCTCGACTTGTTTGAAAGAGCGTTGATGGTTATTTTGTGCCATGCGAAAAGTTCAGCTAACTTATAGCGGAACTAAAA
>JAYWHF010000122.1:0-4698 GCA_043777855.1 Gammaproteobacteria bacterium
TAATGAGTGCCGGGTGTTTAAGTCGTTGCTGCTGATGCTCGAAACTCAAATGTGTAAGCGCCTGCAAGGTTTTACCAAGACCCATATCATCCGCCAACAGACCGTTAATGTTGTATTGACGCATGTGCTGCAACCAACACACGCCCAACCACTGATAAGGGCGTAGCTCAGCATCGACGCAACTCAACGCCGCATCCAGCACGACCGGTGATTGATGCAGGTTAATGGCATTGTGAAGATCATCAAGATTGCCTTGCCATTCCGTTGCTGACGGCAAACGCTGATGAATCACTGCCAAGCGATGTCGCTCGCGTTCCGGCAATTGAAAGCCCCCGCCGGTTTCATACATTAAATCACCCAACTCTTCGGTAAGGCTTTTTATTTGTGATGAAGGAATCAGTAGAAACCGCCCATCTGGCAAGGTGAAATGTTGGTTTTCACACTTATTTCCCGGCTTAAGCTGTTGATTTAAGGTGTGCAGCTGCGCCAACAACTCACGCAGATCCACCTGTAGCTTTCCTACCGATAATTGAATCGAAAACTGGACGCTCTTGCCATCGCTGTTCTGCACGTCCACATGCCACGAATCCGCGAACACATAGTGCTGGCGAAAATTCGGGGCAATAATAAATATAAAACCCACTGTCTCCAAAGCACTACGGGTTTTTATAAAAAGTTGCTGCCAATCTTGCTCCTTGCGCGAGTACCAGATACTTGGAAAATCATCACCGAAGTGTTGGCGCGCCGAGAAGTACTCCAGTTGCTTTTCAATATCAATTTGCCGACGTCTAATTTCCGTATGATCATATTGTAATTGATGAAGGCAATGCCCATCCCAATACAGGGGCGCCGTTTTACCTTCAAGAAGCGCGCAGTAATTGTCGGTCTCAAGTGCGAATTGAAGTTGAATTTCGTGGCGAATGCCATGCGGCTCTGACGGTGTACGAATGGATTGGCACACAAGCAGTGCAATCAATTGAGCCTGCACTTCCTTGCGCGGCAGTAAGGTCGGTAAAGGAAGTTGCAGATCTACCCAACGGTCTCCATGACAATCCAAAAAATAGTCAATATCATCGGCTTTCAATGACCGATTTTTTTGAATCAGTTTTTTCGCGTCTTCGCTAAGCCTTACATTTCCAACACTGATCTGATGCTCACCCATATCATAAACAAATGGTGCGCCAAAGCAGGTGTTACTCAGGTAAAACGGGATAGCCGTAGGTTGGTTAGTCTGCCAAACCAGATGTTGATCACCAACTTCATTAATGACCCATTGCAGCACAAGCGCTCTATCGCTGCTATACGAAAGCCTTTGCCAACGCATTGGCCGATGTTCTATGTAACAACGATTTGATGCCAGAATTGCTTGCAAAAATTCCCCTGCATTAACGCCGGGAAGTATGTGGCAATGGCCATTAAGCCACTCAGAATCAGCCGCCACCAAAGACTGTAGTATGCCGTTATCCTGCATCGACAAAAATTGTGGTGGACGTTCCAAATGTTGGCGCTGAACAAAATAGGGTTTGCCAGGAAAAAGCGGTTCGGCGTTATGAAACTCCACCAAGAATAAATGCAACCGAGCGATATGAAATTCGTCAATACTCAGCAGATAACATAGCTGCAAAGCTTGCTCATTAGAACTCTGCTGTCTTAACTTGGCCAAAAAACTCATGCGATGTTTCGCACCTTGATGACAAAAATGGCCCGCAGTATAACAAATTTACTATTGCTTAGACGGCGAAATGTGCCCTAATGAATTTTCGCTTAGGGATTTTCTAAGTTGCTCAATTGAAATTGGCTTGGCTAAGTGATCATCCATGCCTACGCTACTCGCCTTGTCGATACCTTCTTGAATAGCATGCGCTGTGAGCGCGATAATACTCGATCTATGTGCCTTACCCTGCTCAAACAATCGAATCTGTTGCGTCGCTTCAAAGCCGTCCATCACGGGCATTTCGCAATCCATTAAAATTACGTCAAATGGCGGATGCGTATTTTTGTATTTTTCTAGTGCTTGTAATCCATTTTCAGCTACCTCGAACTTTACGCTCAATTTTTTCAGCATGCCTGAGGCCACCATGCGATTCACTCTATTATCATCCACCAGCAGCACCTTCAACGCCGAGAGATCCACCAGTGGTTTTTTCTCTTGCACATTTAATCCTTCAAAAATATATTCTGGGCACAGCGCTAAAAATAACGATTTTCGTAGATAGCTTCCTGCTAATGGTTTTTCCAAGACTGCATGAATATGGTTTAACTCTAAAGCTGTTTTATCGCCTAAGTTTCTTTCAGAGGTCACGATGAGCGACGGAAAAGAATAATCGGAGAGCATTGTCGACAATTGAATGCCATTCATATCTGGCAAGTTCATTGCAAACAGCCCTACGTCAATGGAGATACCTTGCTCGCGTAGTTCACGAACTTTTTCAATTGCTGCAGCTCCGGAATTTGTTGAGTGTGCAATAAGCCCCCACCCCTCTGCAGCTTTAGCCGTTAACGTAACAAAATCTTGGTTGCCGTCAACCAGCAACAAGTGTTTGTCGCGTAGTACCTGTACTTCGCGGTCAAACTTTTCATTTTTTTGGTTTGGGGCTTTGAGTACATTCACGGCAAACCAAAATGTGGCGCCATTACCCAAGGTGCTTGTCACGCCAATTTCGCCACCCATTAACTCAGTCAATTGTTTGCAAATTGCTAAGCCCAGCCCTGTACCGCCGTACTTGCGGGTTGTAGAAACATCAGCCTGTGAAAAGGATTGAAATAATTTCGTTTGTTGTTCCGCGGAGATACCAATACCACTGTCTTTTATTTCAAACCGTATGGTTAAACAATCATCCTGCTCTGACAGTAAAAGTACTTTTAATGTGATATTACCCTCTTCCGTAAATTTAAAAGCATTGCTCAGCAAATTCATTAGTATCTGCCGCAAACGCGTCGGATCGGATATCACAAGCTTAGGCACTTGCGGGCTAAGATACTGAATCAGCGTTACCTGTCGCTCAGCGGAATTCAGCGCAAAGATGGAAATAGAATCGTCAACCAAGGTTTCGATATCAAACTCCAGTTGCTCTAGCACTAATTTTCCAGATTCTATTTTGGAATAATCCAGAATGTCATTCAGGACGTTCAATAAAGCTTTGCCCGAGTTATAGATAGTTTTAACGTAATGAATTTGTTGCTGTTGCAATGGTGTATCCTGTAGCAATTCAGCCATACCCAACACACCGTTCATAGGTGTGCGAATTTCGTGACTCATTTTCGCCAAAAATTCACTTTTCGCTCTAGCTTCTCCAAGTGCGTTATCCGTTAAGATTCTCAACTCATTATTTTTTTCGCTGATCTCAGCCGTACGCTCAACCACTTTTATTTCAAGCAACCGGTTTTGCTCTTCTAATTTACGACGTCTTTGGCGCTGCGAATTAGCAAACAACACAATGATGAAAATAAACAGAGCGCTATAAAGCGTATAAGCCCACCAAGTTTCCCAAGGTGGTGGTAACCGCACTATCGTGACGTCTGCACCCTGCTCATTCCAGACACCATCGTTATTACTCGCTTTTACTCGGAATATATAAGTGCCTGCATCCAGATTTGTGTAAACCGCCAAACGCTGGTCACCGACGAATAACCAATTACTATCAAAACCTTCCAACTGGTAGGCGTACTGATTTTTTTTCGAATCGCGAAAATTAAGTGCAGCGAAATTTAGCTGAAACATATTCTGTTCGTAATTCAACACAATGGTTTTAGTGTGATTCAGTGATTGCGATAAAATGCCATCTAGGCCGCCAACGCGCACCTCTTCGGTAAGTATCTTAAGGCCCGTAAACACAACAGGCGGCGAAACCTTATTTTCTTTCAGTTTATTGGGGGAGAAAATACGCAGCCCCTCAACACCGCCCAAAATCACTTCTCCACGGCGACTCAGCAAGCCTGAATCCATGTGAAATATACCCATCAAACGACCACCGTCCCGATTGATATTTTTTACTTTTTTTGTTTCAGGGTTAAAAACCGTAACGCCATTATTTGTTGCTAACCACAATTGACCTTCGGCATCTTCAACAATCGTTTTTATGCTGTCGTCATTGAAGCCCGTGGCCTTGTTAAAAACAGTAAAGGTCTTATTGTCTGGGTTCATCAGGTTAAGGCCAGCCTCAGTACCAACCCAAAGCCGTTGCTTGCTATCTTCAAACAATGCACTTACGAGCGGATTACTTAAGCTGGTGGGATCTTTTGGATTTGAAGTAAAGTGTTTAAATTTTCCTGAAGCGCGATCCATTAAGTCGAGACCAGTGAGGGTTCCCACCCAAAAGTTTCCTTTGGAGTCTTCAAAGGTATCCCAAACATGCCCCTGGCTGAGCGACTCAGGGTCATCATTTATATGTGCATAGTGTGTATAGGCTTGCGTTTTTTGATCAACTTTAACAAGCCCATCCCTGAAGGTACTCAACCATATATTTTTTTGCCGGTCTTGTTTGATTGACCACACACTGGTGTTGGTCAAGAACTGGAAGGGCGCTGTGCTGCCGGCGCTTAAGCCAGAACCATCCAACGGCATACGCTGGAACTGGCCTGTTAAAGGGTCTAACACGGATACCCCACCATCCCACGTGCCAGCCCAGATCTTTCCGTCATCAGCCACTAAAACATCGAGTACGGCATTCGCGCTCAGGCTATTTGGATTGCCAGCAT
>JAYWHF010000123.1:0-4693 GCA_043777855.1 Gammaproteobacteria bacterium
GCCATCCACATTCGGTAAACTGAGACGTATAGGAGGATCAAAACGTGCGCCTGTTGGCTGGATAGTCACAATAAACTGTGGCTGCATACCATTTGGCGGTGCCATAGGCACAGCGGATGCATTAACCGCCGTCACTGAAATATAACCCTCACGAGTACCATCAGGGAATGTCACTGAATTTTTTGGAATCTCTAACTTGAAACCGGGGAATTTTTCGAGTGTTAAGACTACATCTTGTTTGCCCGCATACACTGCTTCTTTGGTATTCAGTTTTACCATGTAAATGGGGGCTGGCAATGGGTTATCGGCACCCGCTATGGTAACCACGGCCAGTTATTTATGTGTGCCGATCCCAATCAAGGGTTCCTTAAAAACAAATTAAGTTGGAAAAGTGTCGGCCTCAATGTGCGTGGTAGAACGAAAAAGCTAATTCACTCCTATCGCACCACGATACAAATATTAACGGCGGCCAATGCATTATTAGATGCCTTGGGAGAAAATTCTGAAGACTACTTAAAGCCGGATTTTGAAAAGATGCAGCAGGGCGCTAAGCCAAAAGCTATCTATAGCCGAACGCCACAGGATGAGCAGCAGCGATTTATGAATGAATTAGAATATTGTGTTCAACAGGAAGAGATTCCGCTGCAACACATAATGGTTTTATGCAGCGATAGCTATAACCCTTGGGAGCTGAAAAAAATCATCGAAGCTCGCCTGGGAACGGGTGTGGTCAGTAATTACAAAGATGTCAACGACCTTCGCAACTTGAATGGAAACACTTTAAAGCTGGTCACCATTAATAGTTGTACGGGCATGGAAGCGGGCGTCACCTTTGTGTTGGGTGTGGGGGATATTTTAAATAAGCCTCATCATCTTGAGTTAATGGAGGAGGAAAAGGATATTGTTCGAAGTGAGTCCTACAGAAAATTGTATGTGGCCATGACGCGCGCGGGCCAAAAATTAATTCTATTTAGTACTCTTCCGCTGCCTGAACAAATGGTTGGCTTTGTCGATGAAGAAAAATGAGGACGATATGTGTGAGTTCGAAATTCATGAATGCGAGTATCAAGTTGAAGGCGTTAGGGTTGAGCGTTCACGAGATTACTTTCAGGAAAAATATACCTGGTGCCTCGTTATTTCTAGGATGGCAACAGAAGCAGATCTTGAAAGTAATCATTATTTAGAAGCAATAGGCGATCAGATCTGGACTACGGTGATTGAAATCAACACTTGCCCCTTTTGTAGTACCTCGCTCAGAGTGGAAAAATCGGTTGATGTTGAATTTTTGCATTGGGATTCTAGTGGTTGGAGTGTTAAAAGAAGTTAACTCTATCAAATTCATTAAGTGGCATTATAGAAATTTCTTTCTCAGTAGTATTTCCCTCGAAAGCCTTGCGTACCAGAGCCTGTAGGGCAGTTATGCAGGATTTGGCGGAACCTCTCTAGACCCCCTAATTCTAAAAATTCCGTGGATTTGCGCTTATAACCCCGTTTAATATAAAATCTACAAATTATCAAAGATGGAGTGAATCATGGTGAATAAAGAGGTATGGATTGTATTTACCAAAAGTGAACCGTTAGATGGTTGCAGCATTGACATAGACGGCTGTGATTTTTACTTTACAGAAGCTTATGTTCCTGTTGAAAGTAAAGATTTTAATGTCACTTCACTTGAGCCAATTGTCAGTCGAGCTAAGCAATCGTTACTTGATGATAAGCTAGTACTGGTGGATGTATCGAAATGCTTGCGCTACAGAGAAGAAGAATGGCTCTCCAATTCAGAAATGGACAAAGAAGTTCATGTCCTAGCTGCAAAGGCACTGTCTTCTGGCACTGTAAGGTTCGGTGGCTTTAGGTCTGAAGAAATAGAAGAGCTTTGCAGATATCATCATAGTATGAACGAGCTAAACACTTAATATTTTGCTGAAAGTAAGGAAATAATAAAATGAAACCTCAAAGCGGTGCCACCACCTTAGGGGAAGGTCAATACGAATTTAAGACTGATGTAAATCTGATATTTGGCAATCAACGTCTTGAACGAACGCATATATTAAGAACAACCGTATACAGCTTGCCGGTTTGGAAGACACGCAATCCTAGCGTAGGGCTTTCACCGTTTAAAGATCGAACGGCGACAGCCACAAAAGAGGCTTCTGTTATCGATAAAGAAGTTTGGGTTTTTGGCATCAATGCTACTTCGGCGCAAGATATTGTGAGCGCAGTAAAACTAGCGTCACGTTATTACGATATCAAACCATCTGTACTTTTGAATGATATTTACGCAAAAAATCTAAATGCTGATCGTGAAAACGAAATGGCTAATCAAGTCTTAATTCGTGCCAATAAAGATTTATATAGCAGTGTTTGTAGGGCTTTGGTTGATGCAGCAAAACTTTTAGGAGTTTCTAATCAACTTAATTTTTATGTATTCAGCAAAAGCAGTAATCCGAAAATACCTCAACCTGATTTAGTGGACGCCTTAAAGATTGGTGGCGCAAGTTCAGTAACTACTGATGAGCACAAGCTACGGGTCACAGTTGGCGATAACCAAGGAACTCGCCATATACAACAGTTAACCAATTTA
Source organism: Gammaproteobacteria bacterium (assembly GCA_043777855.1). Taxonomy (GTDB): domain Bacteria; phylum Pseudomonadota; class Gammaproteobacteria; order Pseudomonadales; family Cellvibrionaceae; genus Cellvibrio. Next base: position 2,585 of record JAYWHF010000123.1, read on the forward strand.
CATTTAGCTAAGTTGAAGTCTTAGATAAAGCAGTAATGGTGCTAATACCGTTGTGGTGTTGCGCGTACTTCATACCTCACAGCAATGGCCGTGAGGTAAAGTTTCGGCGCTGAAACTTTATAACTGACACCCGCCCATATCATCTTCATCAAACACCCATTCTGCCACGGCATAGGGTGGCCCAACGTACCAAGACGGGTCTTTGTCATCATCAATTTTAATGGCAATAATTGTGCGTGAGCCTAAATCCGTGCAACGCCATAGGCCAGTTGCCGTTTTAAACTCAAGTCCTATTGTAAAATCAGCATGAATCATCGTTTGTATCTCAAGGTCAATAAAATCCCTAGGGCGTGAATCGTCTATACAGGCTGTCACTTAAGGTTTGAACAAATATTCTCAGATTCGTCACTTTTGGCGGTTGGTATGCAGATCCCCTATTGTGGGGTTCATCCAGACGGTAACACTATTTTTCTAACGGGTTTGCCGGATCTGAAATTTATGCACTCCTAGCAATCGCTTCACCACCACAATATCAACAACAGATATCTCGATTATGGCCAAACAAGCATTTGGAAACACCTGGTGGAGCGCGCAATGGCTCAACGCTCTCACACATATTGATTATGACAACCGCTTGCCGCGTGGCCGCACCTATGCCAATAGAGGCGCGGTACAGGGGTTGCATATTCATGCAGGCACTATCCAGGCGAAAGTGCAAGGTTCTCGCCCCAAGCCTTATCAAATAACGATTGGGGTACCTGCACTATCAGAGGTTAATGTCGTCAAGCTGATGAAAACCGTTACGCAAGATCCGATTATCATTGCGCGATTACTGAATCGGGAGCTAGATCCAGCCCTACTCGATAAAGCCACGTCGCTAGGCATTTCATTATTCCCCAAGCGCTGGCAAGACTTAACCATGAAGTGTTCTTGCCCCGACTGGGCAGTGCCTTGCAAACACCTGGCGGCAGTGATTTACCTCGTCAGTAAGGAAATTGATGGCAATCCATTTTTGGTATTCTCACTGCGCGGTGTAGACCTTGTGCAAGTGCTGAAAGCGCAGGATATCCATATTGAGAAAGAGGCGGAGGCTTGTTTACCTCAGGTGAGTGATTGCTGGCGTAAAGAAACGCAATTACCGAATAGCACGGCGAAAAAGCCGAACTTATCTCTTCCAAACCTACCTATACCCAACTTACTAATAGCAGCGCCGCTCGATTTTTCAAAAATACCCCCGTTATTAATGACAATCGTACACATTTTATCGCCCAACCCTCATTTTTACGTGCAGGGTGACTTTCGAGTGATACTGCAAAGCACGCTTGAGAGAGTCAGCAGAGCGGCAAAAAAAGCCTTGCTTAGCACCGATGTTCGTTTGAAGACCGTTGTGCTGCCTAGAATATCCGCTGCTGATCGTCCCTTGGTGGTTCTTCGCAACGACGGACCTCCTCGCATCATGGGTGCAGAAGGGATCGACGATATTCCTACGCTCCTGGCAGCGCTCAGTGACCTTGATGAAGCACAGTTATTCGATCTCCAGCCTGAGGTAGCGGCTTTATTCCACATCAGATTAACGGCCTTACATCTCTTGGCTCAAGGCGCCGTAATACCACAACTTTTTGCATATAAAGAGAACCCTGTCAAAGAGAACTATGTGGAGATGCGCTGGTTCCCCGCCACTCTTGATCAGCACGTACAATTATTGATGCAAAACCTGGGCAATCGTGTTCCGCCGAGCCTTGTACTTTGGCAAGAGGGCAAAACGCGCACACCGCTACTGCAGGCTGATCAAGCCAGTTGTCTGTGTTCACTGTTTTTAGACCGCTTCATTCATCACTGGAGCTTGAGTGAACACAGTATCGAAAAAACACAGCATTTGTTTTTCTCCAAAGGCACTGCAAACTATACGGGTGCGGGCGATCGATCGACTGCCAATGGCATCCAGGTGTGGTTGTCGCGGTTACATTTATCGCACAAGCAGCATCTTCCCGTGCTGTGTTTGGAGGAAGGGAATACATCCGATTTCACCCTATCACTCGCCGTGGAGAAGCGCTCGGTGGTGCTGGAAAAGCCCACACCCCTGCAGCATGTTCTCAGCTTGCCGACCTG
>JAYWHF010000124.1:0-4680 GCA_043777855.1 Gammaproteobacteria bacterium
GAAAATAGGCGCATTGGTAATACACTTTTCAACGGATTATGTGTTTGATGGTCGTAAGCGTGGTGCCTACGTCGAATCTGATTTTGCAGCACCTCTCAATGTTTACGGAGAAACCAAGCGTGCAGGAGAGCTGGCTTTAATGCAGATATGTTCAAAATTTATCATCATAAGAACCTCGTGGTTGTTCAGCGGCGTTGGTAACAACTTCTTCACCAAAGTGGGTGCGCTGTTAAACACAAAGTCTGATTTAAATACAAAGCCTGATTTAAATACAAACTCTGAATTACGAATGGTTGATGACCAAATAGGAGGCCCCACGTTTATTGGGGATCTCATTACGTTAGTTGTTTTAATACTGCATCAGGTTAAACATCATCACTTGTCGCCATGGGGCATATTTCATTACTCAGGCTATCCTTACGTTTCGTGGTGTGAATTTGCTACTGCAATAAAAGCAATAATGTTTCAGGATAGCCACTGTCGTATTGTTCCTGTTCTCACTAAAGATTACTCCTCCTGTGTAAAACGGCCGTTAAATTCGTGCCTCGATTCGTCTAAAGTGCAACGCCTTTTTGGTTTTCCGCCGTCAGATTGGCAGCATGCACTCAGGGTTTTGGCTAACAAATGAATATTCTAGAAACCAAGCTTGCTGGCGTGAAAATCTTGGAGCCGCGTCGTTTTGGTGACGAGCGTGGTTTTTTTATGGAGAGTTATAATCGCGCCGTGTTTGATGAAATGGCCGGAACGCCTGTCTGTTTTGTCCAAGACAACCATTCGCGTTCTAGTAAAGGTGTATTGCGTGGCCTCCACTACCAAGCGGCGCCTAGAGCGCAGGGCAAGTTGGGTAGAGTGCTGCAAGGGGCGGTTTTGGACGTAGTAGTGGACATTCGCCGAGCGTCACCACATTTTGGTCATTGGTTTAGCGTTGTCTTAACGGCTGAAAATCAACGCCAACTATGGATTCCAGCGGGCTTTGCACATGGGTTCTACGTGCTTAGTGATGTTGCCGATTATTTTTATAAAACCACGGAATACTATTCACCCTCCCATGAACGCTCTGTCCGCTGGAATGACGCCGATCTAGCCATTGACTGGCAGCTTAGTGGCGAACCTATCTTGTCTGAAAAAGACCGCAGCGCCCCTAGGTTTGACTCTGCCGAGTATCTATAACCTCTTGAAAAATAAGGTTGAAACTGCTAGTGTGCCGGTCCTGCTAAAAGTCTGAATGATTTAGCAGAAAAATTGTAAGCCCTAGCATCCAGCCTGAGGAAGCGCTTACATCCTCCCTAATTGACCCGCATGACTGGCCGCGCGGTGTGGCAGGCGTTTTTAAGCCTGTATTTTACAAAGGTAATCTCATGAGTATGACTGAAAGTTTTGCTGAGTTATTTGCAGAAAGTTTAAAGACTGTGGATATGGTGCCGGGTTCTATTATTACCGGCGTTGTTATCGACATCGATAAGGACTGGGTGACCGTTCACGCCGGCCTGAAATCAGAAGGTGTAATCCCTGTAGAACAATTCCGTAACGAAATGGGTGAGTTACATCTCCAAATCGGTGACGAAGTTCAGGTAGCCCTTGAAAGCGTAGAAGACGGCTTTGGTGAAACCAAGCTATCGCGCGAAAAAGCTAAGCGCTCAGAAGCGTGGAAAGTTCTTGAAGCCGCGCATTTGGCTGAAGAAGTTATTAAAGGTGTTATTAACGGTAAAGTGAAAGGTGGTTTCACGGTTGACGTTGCTAGCATTCGTGCATTCCTTCCAGGTTCACTGGTAGATGTTCGCCCCGTGCGCGACACCAGTCACCTTGAAGGCAAAGAACTTGAATTCAAAGTGATCAAGCTTGATCAAAAGCGTAACAACGTCGTTGTTTCTCGTCGTGCTGTGTTAGAACAAACTAACTCTGCAGAGCGTGATGAATTGTTGGCTACCTTGCAAGAAGGTCAGGCTGTTAAAGGTATCGTTAAAAATCTTACTGATTATGGCGCATTCGTTGATTTGGGTGGTGTAGATGGTTTGTTACACATTACCGATATGGCGTGGAAACGCATCAAGCACCCAGGTGAAATCGTTAATGTCGGCGACGAAATCGACGTTAAAATTCTCAAATTTGACCGTGAGCGTAATCGTGTATCTTTAGGCCTGAAACAACTCGGTGAAGACCCATGGATACAAATCACCAAACGTTACCCAGAAGGTGCGAAGGTTAAAGCTAAAGTTACCAACCTTACTGACTATGGCTGCTTTGCAGAGTTGGAAGAGGGTGTTGAAGGTTTGATTCACGTTTCTGAAATGGATTGGACTAACAAAAACATTCACCCTTCAAAAGTTGTGCAATTAGGCGACGAAATTGAAGTGATGGTATTGGATATCGACGAAGAGCGTCGTCGTATTTCTCTCGGCCTGAAACAGTGTCAAGAAAATCCGTGGGATGCATTTGCGCGTACTTGCGCTAAAGGCGACAAAATCAGCGGTAAAATTAAATCAATCACTGACTTCGGTATCTTCATTGGTCTCGACGGCGGAATCGATGGTTTGGTTCACTTGTCAGACATTTCTTGGCACGAAGCTGGCGAAGAAGCTGTTCGCAAATACAAGAAAGGCGATGAACTGGAAACTGTGGTATTGGCCATCGACCCAGAGCGTGAGCGTATCTCTTTAGGTATCAAACAACTTGAAAATGATCCTTTCTCAGAATACGTTACCGTGAATGACAAAGGCGCTATCGTTAAAGGTATCGTGAAAGAAGTTGACGCTAAAGGTGCAATTATCACGTTACAAGGTGATATAGAAGCTGTTCTGAAAGCTTCTGAAATAAGCCGTGAAAAAGTAGAAGATGCTCGTAATGCGTTGAAAGTAGGCGATGAAGTTGAAGCTAAAATCATTGCCGTGGACCGCAAAAACCGTAGCATCAGCCTCTCGGTAAAATCGAAAGACGTTGAAGAAGAAAAAACAGTATTAAAAGAGCATAGCACTAAGCAGTCCGAACAAGCCGCATCCCCAACTACCTTGGGCGACTTGATCAAAGCGCAAATGCAGAGTAAAGAGTAGTTTGTTTATAAAAACAGCCAGCGTTAAGCTGGCTTTTTTTATTGCCTAGCCCTAAATCTAGTCTAGAATTTTAAAGTCAGTGACCCCGCTTAACGCATCAAACGCCACGTGATTAACGGTAGAGTAAGTGAAATGACAAAATCTGAACTTATTGAGCTCATCTCCGAAAAGCAAAATCAACTGCCCGTCAAAGACGTAGAAATAGCCGTAAAGCTGTTGCTGGACTATATGTCTGACATTCTTGCCTCAGGCGATCGTATTGAAATACGCGGCTTCGGTAGTTTTTCCCTTCACTATCGCGCGCCACGTACAGGCCGCAACCCAAAAACTGGTGAATCGGTAGTGCTTGAAGGTAAGCATGTGCCTCATTTCAAACCCGGCAAAGAAATGCGCGATCGGGTGAATGAAAGTATTTTGAATGGTTAATTTTTATTGGGGGCAATTATGACTAACTCAGCAAAAACGATTATCAATCAAGCCTTGGCACTAACTGCAGAAGATCGAATTGCAATTGCCGAACAGTTATTGATAAGTCTTGATAAACCAGATGCAGAAATTGATGCTCTTTGGGCTACTGAAGCAGAAAATCGTCTTGATGCCTATTGTAGTGAGAATATTAAAGCTTCTACTTTGGAACAAGTTTTTTCAAAGTATAGCAAGTCATGAATGTTACCTTTCTGCAGCCTGCAGAATATGAATTGGATCAAGCGGTGAATTATTATAATTCAGAGTTGGTTGGCCTTGGAGATCTTTTTCAGCATGAAGTGCTTAGAGCCATGGCTCGAATCAAAGCCTTTCCTCGTGCATATCAAATTTTAAGCAAGAGAACTAGAAGATGTTTAATTTCAAAATTTCCATATGGAGTAATTTATCACTACAAGGAAATTGAAGATGAAATTATCATTATTGCCATTGCCCACCTTCATCGCAAACCTGAATATTGGCAACAACGTAAATCTTAATAGTTTATTTTTTTAGATAAATCGGTACATTTGATTTTTTTGCGGCTTTAATTAAGTCTTTGTCGAGCGTCGCCATCGGCAACCCCTCGCGCAGCGCAAGCTCCAAATAGGCCGCATCATAATTGCTCAGTTTAAAAGCGCGTGCTAATGCATGAGTTCTGTTAAATGCTTGTTGAGCCGTGTGTGCATCAACATATATCGGTAAGCTTTCTAAGTGTGAGAGAAATGTCTCTACCTCCCCAGAATGTATTTCTCCCCTTTTTTCAGCCGATAACAATACATTTGAAGCTTCTAAATGCCATAAGCTGGGTACTAATGCATCAGTGTCTGAAAGTGTTAGTAGAACACTCTCAGCATAAAGCTGATCAGATGGTTTTTCACTTTCGAGTAGCCACCGCATAGCAACTGAATTATCGAGTACAAAATCCATTATCATCTGCCCTTTGTTTTGAGTTCTGATAATGTTAAATCTGATACACGATGCTTCTTAATCTTTAGGATGCTGGCCACGGCCGCTTGGGCTTTAAATCGGCTTTTTGATTGGCTGGGAACAATATCGGCAACTGCTTTGCCTCGGTTAGTAATCGTGAATGTTTCTCCATGTTGAACTCTGCGTAATATTTCCGGCAGCTTTGTTTTCGCATCATAAGAGCCAATAACGGTTAGCATGG
>JAYWHF010000125.1:0-1653 GCA_043777855.1 Gammaproteobacteria bacterium
GCGCTTTTGTCGAAACCACAACTCACCAACTAATCGCCGAAACGCTAACACCAAAAAAATGCCAGCGCCAGCCGCTGGATCGAGCACGGTTGCTTCGGCTTTCTCTGTTCGCAGAGCTGTAAAGGTACCGTCTACAACTAACTCGGCTATAGCTCGCGGTGTGTAGTGGATGCTGGTTTTTTGGGCTAACTCTGGGAAATTTTCGTGAGCAAAATGTTCGTACACCTGACTAAGCACGTCTACTGGAATATGTTTAAACCGTAAACCGCCCCATTCGAGCGAAAGTTGCCCTTCTGGCGCGCGCCGCATGATATTACCTAGAGTTAGACATACCTTTACAGCCTTATCACCGAGCCTATCAAAAAATTCAGGGTAATCGCGATTGCTGAGGTGAAGCAAATCACCATTGAAGACTTTGTCCAGCCACTTAAATGTTAAGGATGCTGCTTGGGGCGTATCGAATAACCGAGTTGCGTCTACAGCACCCGCTACAACATCGCCAAATTCGGACTCTTTAAGAATGTCGCGATCAACTAGGAAGCGCGTAAACAGTGCACGGCCAATCAACGATATGACATCTTCGTTCGCAAGCAACTCGTCGGTTGCGGCTCCGCGTATTGCGGCAGCGGCGCCTTTTAAGAGACTAAACAGGTGGCCTTCTAGCCATCGCTTGTCCGAATTGACTTCTGTACTCAGGGACGGCAAGTCCAATCCTGAAATCAGATTACGTAAACGAAATACATCTGGCCCAGTTTCAAAAATTGAATGAATTTCCTCTGCACTGTCAAAAAATCCTATTTTGTAGACCGTAATAACGCCAGGACTGATCAATGCTAAATATCGTGCATCAGCTCGGCACGCAAGAGTACGAATTAAGTCTTGTAATTCGCTCTTGGAAAGCTCTGGAGAGCCCAGTCCACCTTCTGCTCTAAAGTAAACGGCTGGACGTGCTGCAGACTCAATCACGCCCGCAGGTAAAATGCTCTTTTCGGTATCGCCATGCGCTTTAAATAGATCCAGATAACGTACTTCGCGAGCCTTGGGATCGGCCCCGAACTCAACGACGGCATCAGCGGGTATCCCGTGAGCCAGCAATTCCGCAGCAAGGCTTTTCATGTGCTTGACCGTTGATGCTTGGTTCCGACCACTGCGGTGGAGCCAAGCAGCAGACTGGTGAACCAATACTGAAAGTCCGTCCTGCTTACACGGGTGCATTTGCGTACGTGATTGGCTGCTAAGTGCATAGATCCCACAAAACTCCTATGAGGCTGCATCAAAACAAGAGCAGAACTAACTTTGATTTTAACGGTCATACTAACAGTTTCATTGTGCGCTTTCCCGCAGCTTATGAACTTACTTCTTTGTCATCTATATGCCAAAGCAATAACATATCATGGCTCGCAAGTTACTATTGATTCGGCCTCGTGAACTATGAACCTTTCGCCCTGAGCTTGTCGAAGGGTTTCGGCAGGCTCAACTCGAACGGAAATAAAGACATCATGGGGCCGGATCAATAAGGAGATTCTTGGCATCCAGCCCAAGTGCGCGCCATGGTGCAATTTGTTGATCACCGCGCGACCTTCATAACCAGCGCCAAATTGCTATTAATTTTGTAGCTAGTTGCGCCCGTATCCATTGGGCTAAAGCACGATT
>JAYWHF010000126.1:0-13296 GCA_043777855.1 Gammaproteobacteria bacterium
TACCCAAAGACATTCCTGTGTCAGCAAAAATTCGTTTAGGTTACGCAGACCGAAGCAGTTATCTCGACAATGCGAACGCCGCCGAATCGGCGGGAGCCAATGAACTCACCGTGCATGCCCGCTCCAAAGCTGACGGCTACAAACCACCGGCTTACTGGCACTATATTGCCGACATTAAAGCTCAGCTGAAAATACCGGTAATTGCAAACGGGGAAATTTGGACTGTTGATGATTACCTTCGCTGTCGAGACGAATCACATTGCGACGATGTAATGCTAGGCCGCGGCTTATTGGCGTGCCCAGACTTAGCGCGACAAATAAAATCGTATCTTGCGGGTGAAGAATATCGACCACTGACTTGGCGAGAAATATGTGCGATGTTATACAGCTATTATCAAACAACGGCTCCGCTTTATCATGACAAGCACTGCGGTAACCGGGTAAAACAGTGGTTAATGTATTTGAGCAGACAATACCCTCAAGCCGCTGTTTTTTTTGAGGACATAAAACGCAAAAATGATCCTAACGAGATTGCACAGGCATTTTCAACGGCACTCACGAATAGCATTAGTAGATAGCATTCGCAGCAAAGACTGAGAAATTTTAAACTTCCTTGTGTGACCTGTAGCTTACTGATGTTTCGCATTCTTACCGATGTTCCGCATCGATGATATCAACATCAGATTCTATAAAATCTTGTTGCTGCACATCAGGATGCGGATTCTCCGTGACACCCTCATAATTTTGTTGTTCAGGCTCAGGATTAATATATTGCTCGGATTCGGGAACGGAGTTTCCTTCGTTATTGGGATAGGCGTTATCCGGCTGATAATTTTCCGGCGAAGAAGCGGAATCTTGTTGTGGCTGGGCAACGTTTTTTTGAGTTTCATAGGGAGCAGAGTTTTTATTCCCGAGGATCTCAACCGTTTGCAATGCTTGCTGACGAACCTCGGCGTTAGCATCATTTAACAATGCCTCTGCGGCTGCCCTAGTGTTGTTAGAACCGTATTGAGCCAGAAGTGATAACGCGTCAATCTTCACTTGAGAATTAGAATCGTCGAGACTATTCAGCGCATAGGGGACAACCTTCGTGCTGCCCATAGAACCCATTTCTTGGAGTATTTGACTGCGATCCTGAGGGTTATTGCTTTTTAATTTCATCGCAATACTGTCAAGGTATCGCTGTGTCAGAGCCTCGTCACCACGCTCTGCCAATATGAGTGCGGACACTTTTTGCACCTGAGCGCCGCCGACCTCGTAGATATAACTTAAATCAGAATTCGCAAACACCTCTTTTAGATCAGTCATAGCTACCATTCCGTGCGCTATGAGTGCAGAGGCGGATTCGTCCCCTGCCGACTGAGTAGCTAGGTTGCGCAATACCTCAATCGCCTCTTCGGGCGCCAATTGAATGAGCAATTGCAACGCCTGTAGCTTTTGATCTTCATCGCCATCGCGAATCATTTCCCGCGCCCAGATAAGTTGCTGCTTGTCATCTCCCGGCAATGACGATTCATGAACGGGTTTTTTTTTCGGCGCACTAGGTTTTCGACGAGTATCGATTATTAAATCAACGGATTCACGCAATTTTTGATGCTTATTACTCTGAACAACTTTCGCGGCTGATGGCTCGGCAGCTAATGGCTCAACATCACCGACAACCTCATCAAAGCTTGCGAAATAATAGCGCAAACCCAATACAGCCAAAAGAATGACGACAACACTCAATATTATTTTATATTTTTTCAAAATTCTTCCTAAAACTCTTGCTAAATACAAACCACAAAAATAGCAAATTGACATCTACTATATTTAAACCCTGACAATCAACCTAAGCGTAAACTAGCAAATATAGCGCTGAAGTAAACCGCAGGTTTTAAGTAGTGCATTTGTGGCAACAGCTTTCATATCGAATTCACAAAAGCGCAACTTCAAACCTGTTCGTTGACTGACTTATTAAAATTGACTAAATAAAAGGTGGATACTTTTTATAATCTGAAACTAATTCTTGATAACTCGGATAGCCAGAATCTTTATCCCACAATTCTTCATACATTTTCTTTAATTTAACCGCTAAATTATCGGTATAAACAATAATTTCTGCCGCATTATTTGACGCCTCCAAGTCAGAACTATCGATTCTTTTTTGAAGCTCAAAAAATTCAACTTCGGTGAAGCGTATAATAGTTGCTAAATCGCCTAAATCTAACATTAGCACACCACCTTAACTAGTTTTATAGCTAATTCATCGAGTAACATGCAGAATTTGGTAACTGGCATATCCCAATTCGGTCTGATTGTATAATGCGTAGCGTTAAAATTCTCTTTGTAGTCGTCTTTGGTAATAACCAAGCCAAATGGAATGTTGGCACCTGCAAGTAATTTATAGTATTCCCAGTATTTTGACGGTATACCGCTACGATCAAAAAGAGAAATTCCTCCGCTTTTTGCTTTCACCCAAAGCTCTCCGTTTTTTCTATAAGTTTTGATATCTTCGGGGCGCAGATTTCCGTTTGACATCTTAAAGGCTTTAAGAATTGGATAAAAAATTGAATCGCTATTATGAGGATTACGACCTCGCCATAAATTAACATTTAAATCAAACTTGGAGTCAAAAAGTTCCCCAATTTCTCGTTTATTAATAAAATACTCATCTTCCCTTGCTTCAACGCTCATGAGACTCTCTCTATTGATTAAATTCTAACAGCACTTTATATAAAAAACTGATGGTGCCGGTTTACATTTTATCGACTCTGTAATTGTCTATACCGAGCAAGTAACCGAAGGATATTCGATAACCTAGACACTGCTAGTCACACGCTAACGCGTCTGACGGCACTCACCTAAGCGCGCCGTCAGACGGAGGATCTATGTCTAAAAATGCGCCGCTAATTTCCCAGAATGACTTTGAAAATCTTTTCATCACTGTTGTTCGCAATGCTGTCTTTATCGCCACTGTTTGTCGTCGTTAACCAAAGCCCACCATCTATCGTTGGCTCAACCGTTCTCAGCCTGCCATAGGTGCCGACAAAGAGCTGCTCTACATTGGTCAATTCGTTGCCGCTAATCACTTCGCGATACACGCGAGTTCCGCGTAGACATGCTAAGTAAAGCACATCTTTTACAATGGCAATACCACTACATGACCCCTGCGCCGTGCTGTAGGTGTACTTAGGCGCTATGTAACCCGCGGTGTTACAGCCCGAGCCTGCTTGCGACGTTGTACCCTCACAATTTGGCCAGCCGTAGTTTCCGCCTTTCACAATCAGATTGGTTTCGTCCATGGTTGAATTGCCAAATTCTTGTTCCCATAAACGGCCTTGCGAGTCAAACGCTAGGCCCTGAGGATTGCGGTGACCGTAACTCCACACATAATTCTTGGCCGCACTGCCTGCAGGAAATGGGTTATCCGAAGGCGCACTGCCGTCCGTATTGAGACGTAGAATTTTACCGGTGAGGTTATCAGTTCTTTGCGCACTTTCGGCGGACTGAGCATCTCCCGTGGCGGCATAGAGCTTACCATCGGGACCAAAACGCAACCGACCACCGTTGTGAAATTTATTACGGCCGATACCGCTCAACAACACCTGCAAGCTTGTGTTATCCAAAACCCCATTTTTGTACTGAATCCGCACTATGCGGTTATCTGTACGACTAGTGTGATAGATATACAGCAACTGATCGGTAGTGGGGAAATTCGGTGTAATGGCTAAACCCAACAAACCGCCCTCACCGTCCGTGCTCTCAACGTTAGGCACAGTTCCCACCGTGGTTTTAACCCCGGTTACTGGATTTAAGCGAATAATATCTTGGGCATCGCGGCGATTGTAAAGAATCGACCCATCCGGCAGAGCGACTAACCCCCAAGGAATGTCGTTGTCGGTAGTCACTTGAGTCACAGAACAAACTGATGTGTTGCACGTGCCACCGGTGGTTAACACCAAATTAGCTGTACGAGCGGATACATTGCTCTGAGCGTCTCTTGCAGCTACCGAATATTGATAAGTTGTATTAGGCAACAAACCGGTATCTGTGTAATTGAGTGCCGCCGTCGCTCCCACCTTTACCCCGTTACGGTAAATATCATAAGCCGTCACCGCGACATTATCGGTCGACGCAACCCAATTCAGAGATGCTGAAGTTCCCGTTACGGCGCCTTTCAAATTGGTCGGTACTGTAGGCGAAGTAGTGTCAACTTGGCACTGTGGAATTGAGGTCGACAGCGTATCACTGGCCTGAGACACATTACCCGCCGCGTCTACCGCATTCACATAGAAACCCCAAACAGCACCGGGCACTAAGGTCAAGGCTGCACTCAGTTGATTGCCGTTAACACTCACCATTTTTTGACCATCGTGGTAAACGTCATAGCCAGCCACACCCACATCATCGGTTGCAGCAACCCACGACAAAACAGCCGATTTGCACGCGAGGTTCGTCAATTTCAGACCACTCGGAGGTGTTGGTGCCGCCGTATCCGAACCTATTTCACTTATCTGGCAGGTTTTAAGCGTTCCTTGAATTGGATCGCCAAAAGTAGCATTGTTACAGGCAACTCCATTAGAAAAATTGCCTTCATTCCAACTCGTTCCAGCACCATACCTAACTCTTTTGGTACCACTGAAATTACACCTTTGATTTTCATTAGCACAAGAAATCCATTGCTGCCCAGATGCGCTTGATGCAGCCTTCGAACTCGGCGCTACACTACTTTTTGGAGCGCTTGACCGAGGAGCCACGCTGCTCTTAGCAATACTACTTTTTGGAGCGCTGCTTGCGACGACTGTTCCGCAAATAGCGCCAGCAACAACCGGGCTCTCTGTTACGCCACCATTTTTATTACCTTGAAATCCAAAACTAACCGACTGGCCTGGTTGAATAGCACTGTTCCAACCAACATCTTTTGCGGAGTAAGGATTGGTGCCGGACAGCGTTGTATTCCAAGAGCTCGTAAGGGCGTTGGTATTATATTTCCAACTAACATTCCACCCATTAACAACGGCGCTGCTGGTATTTGCAATAACAATAGAAGCCGTAAAACCTGTGTTCCATTCACTGTCAATCTTGTAGCTACACGTTGCCGCCTGAGTTTGGCTTGCGGCTACAACGACACTGAGCAAGGCTGATAGACAGAGCATTTTTCGAGGAATATATTTTTGATAATGCATCATTATTCTCCAAACCTTTATTGTTGACGGGTACAGCAATCAAACTGATGGTTATTAAACTGATTGCTATTAATTTTTATATCACCATAACACGAACAGCAGAAGCTTAAGATTACAGCACGAAAAAAAACCAGTATTTATTGTTAAAAATAAATACTGGTCTCATTTTCCTAGTTATTAACCTAAAAAGTTAATGTGCATTTCTACTAAGGGCACACTCTCTCATTATTATTAATTGACGTATCTCTAAGGCCAGCAATAAACCCATCAAACGCAGGCTTGGTGTTGTAGTTTGCATCAAATAATACTGGCCAATCAGGGTCTTTTATGCCTGATGGATCTTCAGCAATATTGTTCAGCCAACTAAAGCGGTCCGAAATATTCCATACCGTAATTCCAGCACGCAAACAACTCGGGACAATCTTTTTATAGCCAGCCACTATTTGACGGTAGCGTTCTTTTTGTTTCGCACTTAAATCTGCGGTCAGTGAAGGATATAGTGCTGGCTTGTTATCCCAATGAGAATTTAAAGAAACATCCAGCTCACTGATTCTAATTTTCAAACCGAGATTCACAGCACCTTGAAGTGCATTTTCGATATCCTGAATAGAAGGGCTAACTAACCCAACATGCATTTGGAAGCCAACACCATCAATAGGAATATTGCGTTGCTGCATACTCTTAATCATGGCGATCATGTTGTTGTATTTATTGTTTGATTCAACATTGTAGTCATTGTAATAAAGCAACGCATTGCCATCAGCCGCGCGTGCATTTTTGAAAGCCTCATCGATAAAACTACTACCCATTGCTTGGAAAAATACAGAATTTCGGAAACCATTAATACCGGCTCCATCATCCAGCGCTTCGTTGACCACATCCCAACTTTCCACTTTTCCGGCAAAGTGTCTGGCTATAGTATCAACATGTTTTCTTAATAGTTCTTTCATGCCAGCGGCATTATTTCTGTAGTTCTCGAAGTAAGCCGGTGCGCCATTGTGCCAAATTAATGTGTGTGCATGTATGCGCATACCTTTATCTCTTGCGAACTGAACCAGCTTATCGGCGTCAGCCCAAAAGAAGACATTTTCTTGTGGGTGCAGAAATGGTGGCTTCATAATGTTTTCCGCAACCACAGTATCAAAGTGCTTGAGTAATGTACTTTGTTCCGGGCCAGCATTATGGATGTTGTTATCGCCCCAAATAGAAAGCGCCGCGCCAATAGGGAAGTTTGCAACGCCTTTCAAGGTAACGGGGCCAACACTCGCCGCAACAGAAGATTTTGGTTTTGAGCTGGCCGGGGTAGACGATTTAGGTTTTGAGCTTGCGGGCACATTGGTATCTGTTGTTTCGCAGGTCTTAAAGGTATTCTGAATTGGGTCTCCAAAGGTCGTATTGTTGCAAGGGACAGAATTTGCAAAGACACCTTCCTTCCAGCTGCTGCCTGCACCATAACGAACTCGTTTAGTTCCGGTAAAACTGCAAGTTTGGTTTTCATTTGAGCAAAAAGCCCAGATGGATGCAGGCTTACTTGAAGCAGCTACAGAGCTCTTGGCGGGGTTACTTGTAGCAACACCACCACACACGGCACCCGTTATCGCAGGCCTTTCTGTTGCACCACCATTCTTATCGGCCTGAAAGCCAAAGTTAACGGATTGCCCGGGCTGAATAGTACCGTTCCAACCCACGTCTTTAGCAGAGTAGGGATTGGTACCCGACAAGGTTGTATTCCATGCGCTCGTTACTTTATTGGCGTTGTATCTCCAATTAACATTCCAGCCGTTAATAGCTGCACTACCTGTGTTTGCAATGGTAATAGACGCCGTAAAACCGTTACTCCACTCACTCTCCACTTTATAAGTGCAGCTTCCGGCGTGACTGTGACTAGCAGCCATACTCATGCTGAGTATGGCTGCTAAAGCCATTATTTTTTTTGTTCTGAATTTCATTATTGTGCTCCAAGTTGACATTATTGTTGTTTAAAAACTCACGATTACTTATTTGAAAAAACATGATTGCTTTAAAAAAATCTACGCTAAAGAGGAAAGCCTCAGGTCTATTTATTAGCCTAATACCCTAGTTTAACGTTAGCGGATGCAGCCCATTTAACCGCCGTTCCCGGCAACTTAAATTTCACCTGTAAAGTGGTGCCATTTTTGTAAAATACGGAATCTGTTGCGTTCACGAGCGCTGGTAAATCAGCTACACGACGCCATCCAGAACCTTGAACAATCGTACGCGCATCCACACCTTGCATTTCAAAGCGAATAACATCATTCGGCCATGCTTCTCTTATCAGAAGTGAAAATTTATTTCCCGGGTTAGTTAAAAATCGAATGCCATAGTGGTAAGCCTGATTGGGTGTCGCAAAGGCTTGATAATAACCGCTAGAACTTGGGTCGATATTGTTCATAGTCGCCGTTGCGGTAGTGACGCCAGCGTTTGATCTAAAAAGCTCATAATTGTAGGGACTCGTGGCCGGTACATCGACGCCCATAAGTCTTGCTTCAACTAGACGGGTTTTACAAATCATGCCAAAAGTGCCCGCTTCAAGTTTCGCAATAGCCCCGTCAGCCGCACAGTTATTGCCACCGAAAAGAGGAACTCTGGGTGTCAACTGAGTTCCTGGTGCCCCGCCCAAACTACCGTCGATATCAAAAACTACTGATGATTGCTGGGTTAAACCTTTGCTGTTGGTAACATCACTATCAAACGCCGCATATTTTGCCGGTGAAAAAGTAAGGCGCTCCACACGATTTTGATAATTTTTTACAGCGCCGCCCACGGTACCCAACAAGGAACTCGAGTCAGCTTTGGTGTAACCCACAAAATGTGAATCGTGAATATAAAAACCCTGATCATACATGCCGATAGCTGAGCGCCCTACTTTTCCGCCGTTCAGCGCCGCCAGCGGGCTGTTTGCTACAAACAAAGATTTATTAATTTCCATCGGTTGCGGCGCTGTAAAAGCCGATGCCGAAACATGGCGCCCAGAATCGACTAACTTCATATTATTGAATGTTTGAACTTTGCCACCACAAGGCCATGAACCTGTTTTAGTTGTCATAAAAGCAGTGAAGTTGTTGATTGTCATGGGATTAGACGTTTCGGCACCTTGTGTGCCACCACCCTTAGGACAACTCGCGTAGCCTCTTTCGGATGAACTCACAATATTATTATTGAAGCTGCCAAATTTATTATTTCTTGGATTAACTGTTGTGCCGTCAACACGCGGTACCAATTTATCTTCTAAGTGATACCAGTAACCAATTCCATCGCTACCGCCCGCGTAATTGCCTTCAACGCGATTGTTGGGGTTGGATATCCAAAAAGTTGCCGGTCCTTTTACCGCAGGGCTAGTAGAAATATCAGTATCTAAAATTTCTTCACCATCTTTCGGCCTTACGGATAACAAACCTAAGTTACCTTGAATTAGGTTGCCTTCTTCATCGCCATCTTCAAGAAAATATCCATGACCTAAATGGTTGTAACACACATTGTTTTGCACAATGGAATTGTGCGAGCTGTGTACGGTTACGCAACGGTTGTAGCTGTCTTGAATGGAACTGTTAACAATAAATTGTCCGTCAACATTTCCTGCTTCATGCCAGTGGAAGGGATAACGACCGAGAATACTTTTTTGTCCAACTCGATAAAATCCAACGTCGGAGAAAAAAGCTTTTGCCGTGATCATAATCATCACATGCGCACCAAATTGCGTAGCGACGGAATCTTCCGCGCCTTGAATGGTAATGTTGTGGCTTAACAAGCCAACGGGAGCGCGGGTATCCACAACCCAGTTTTGTGAGGCATTGGCGTATCTTAGTTGTTCTCCATAGTGATCGAAGGTGAGAGGCGCAGACAGGGTGACTTGCTTGCCGGCAATACTTTTTATACCGCGCACTTCCGCATGGCGTGGGTTTTCATCGCTCGGGGCTAGCACAAGGTTCATGCCGGGGCGCCAATTCACCGGAACTTGCGTGAGCGTGATGTCGCTAGTGCCGCGCATGGCGGTGGCATCCAGTTTCAACCAGCTGGTGCGAGCTTCACCATAAAAAGCAATCACACCACCACTCATGGCACCCAGCACGCGCGTGCCCATATTCATGCCGGCATCATCTTGGCCTTTTTGGCCAGTGAGTGTGATATCGAAATCACCCTTAAAACGTTGCTCTTTGGTGCCGCAGAGGAAGCGAGCATTGTTGCCCATAACCATAATCCATTTGGCTTCAATCGCGATATTACCGTTGGCGCAAGTGAGCGTGCCTTCGACAGTCAGGCTTTGCACATTTACTTTGCTATCAAGAATGACCGTTTTGCCGGCGGGAATAACGACATTGGTGGTGGCATTGGGAAGCCTTCCACCCCAGGTTAAAGGGTTCGACCAAGCATTTAATTTTCCAACCGGTGCAGCACTACTTTTTGCAGCGACGCTCTTTGCTGGAACGCTATTCGCAATGCTGCTCTTCGCAACGACACTCTTGGCGACGGAGCTCTTTGCAACAGAACTCTTGGCAATGACACTCTTAGCTGTGCTGCTCTTTGCCAGACTACTTTTGGCTAAGCTGCTGGCCGGGCGCGTGCCACATACGGCGCCGGTAATCACTGGCTTTTCAAGAACACTGCCATTTTTGTTCGCTTGGAATCCAAAATTAACCGATTGGCCCGGTTGAATACTCGCATTCCAGCCAACGTCTTTTGCCGTGTAAGGGTTAGCGCCGGTCAGAGTTGTATTCCATGCGTTGGTAACTTTATTGGTGTTATATTTCCAGCCCACACTCCAGCCATTGATGGCGGTATTACTGGTATTGGCAATGGTGACGGATGCCGTAAAACCGCTGCTCCATTCGCTATCAACTTTGTAAGTACAGGTGGCCGCGTTGACTTGTGCGGATACTACAAACGCCACAAAAATAGTAGAAAAACCCATTATTCTTCTTATAAAAAGCATCGTATAAACCTCGCAAACATTATTATAAATTATTAGACGTAGTATCGATCAGCGCACAAATAGAAAAAACAGAATACAAACTCCACATAAAATGCCGTGAATTGAATGACCGGCTTATTAATTTTCTCGCCGGTCATTCACTTTTTTATTTTATTTTATTGAATGCTATACCTCACTGCCGTTAAAGCGTCTGCGCATTTTTCGCCGCAGACTGCTGGAAAATTAAAATTATAGACACGGCCTGAATTAATCAATTCGTTATTTGCATCACGCACGCGAATTTGAAAACTGCTCACGCCGCCCTGCAAAATATAAGACTGCCCTAAATCGCTATTCATTTTTGCCGCCACCCAAGAACCATTAACCAATTGCTCAACACCATGAATACCATTTTTTAAATGATTTATCGCTATGGCTGGCCACCACTTTTGGGCATCGCGCATAAAATAGATAGCAATGTCACCGCTATAATTAGGTGCTGGAATATACTCCCAGCTAATTTTTCTATTGTTGAAGTGTAAAGGCAGCATATCGTTAACGGTACTTCCGTTTATCGCAAATTTATTGAGGCCAGCTTCCGCTAAATCTAAATGCCGAGGACTATCGCGGCACCAAGAATTGTCATCAGTGCAAGAGTCCGCAACAATCATATCTAGCGTTGCACCCGAGTAGGCATCATTAAACCATCCAGTGCCACCTCTGCAAAAACTTTCGAACTGGTGCCCATCATTTAAACCGTTACAATTTTCGTTAATGGTAACGCGTACCCACCTACCACAATTTAAACCATTATTAAACTCGCCGATTATTTTCGCATTCGCAGGCGCAATAGGTCGCGCAAAAGGACTGTAAACTTTGGGTGTATTGAAAACGTTTAAAGCAACAAAATTCTGTGATTCCAATTTACTTTGAGAAATTCCACAACCACCATAAGGATCACCAAATCCTTTAAAGTAAGTCGCTACAGCAATTAACGACGAATTAGCTGCAGACGCCTTTGTAGAACTTTTATTTATTGAGGAGTTACGCTTAGACGATGTTGCCACAGAGGACTTCTTTGAACTCACAACATTATTATTAGCGCCACAAATTGCTCCGGTTACGACCGGCGTTTCAGCGGAACCAGTTGTATTGACTGTCATACCAAAACTATAGGATTGCCCAGGCGCAATACTCACAGCCCAGCCGGTGGGCTGGGTTGCGGTATAAGGGTTGGCGCCAGCAATATTGGCCTGCCCCCACGAATTATTTATTTTACTGTTTGCATACTTCCAACTTACATTCCATGAAGTTATCGCCGTATTACCCGTGTTTTTTATCGTGACCTTAGCGTTGTTACCACCCGCCCACGGAGAACCGTCAATAGTGTAAGTGCAGACCGCCGCTTGCAAAACGGTTGTTGTGAGACCGAAGAGCAATCCAACTACGAGCGCACATTTTTTAACGACAAAGATTTTCATTTTACGACTCCACGTTTATTGTGATTATTGATCGTCTAAAACAAAAAACCTCCTTGTTTAAAAAACTCCGCTTCTGCAACTAACGTCGTACTAACTAATTAGACTTTCTTCGGTTCAATTGCGCTTGAAATAAATCCGGCTGCGCTACTTTTTCTCCTGCCCCGGTTATTTCTACGTGCTGACTGGCATCGCCTGCTCGCGCGCCTACAATGCCAACTAAATTTAAATTTCTAAAACCAGATTCACCTCCGGGCGCGGTACCTAATAGCCCACCCGCGTAGGAAATATTCCAGAAGGTATTTCTAAATCCTGCATTAGGGCCGCGCTGTCCTTGTCCAGAATTCCAATACAAACGTTCGGGCAAACCAACATTGATATTGGTCCATAGGTTAGAAAATGGAATATGCCTGTGATTGTCAAACGCAACGGCTACACCCGAACCATTGCGAAAAACGTTATAGGACGCCGCCACTTCTACCGACAATTCGTGCCAATTGATATATTGGAAGTAGAAATTTTCAAATAGATTAAAGTGCGCATTGGTGGCGTATAGCGGGTGATGACTGGTACCACTTTGTTGCAATTTATAAACCCATTTAGATTGATCCAATAAATCTCCAACTCTTGCAGGGATTGTTTCTTTACGTAAATCATCCTTAAATTTTATTCCGCGAATCGTGTTATAGCAGCTTTTCCCAGTCACTAAAATTCCCATATCAGAATCAATCATAGACACATTTTTAATCCATGAATTAGTCACACCGCTCATAGAAATACCATTAAAACCGTAGTACTCCAAATGCTCATAGTTAATGCGATTATTAAATCGCATAGAAATATTTTCAACACCCATTTCGGCCGCAGAATTCGCAACATCAAACTTACTAATGTTCGGACTCCAATTAGTGGCGACTCTAATTGGCAATGGCCTATCAAGGGTTACGCGATTACCCTGCACAGAAACTACTTTTGCGTACCAAGTAAAGTAGGTTTTATTTAGCGAGCCCAACGCCGCTGTCTCAGCGCTGGCAGGCACGTTAGATCCATGCAGATATTTCGACAAGCTTTGGTCGGAAGGATCCGTTTGAGTTAGGCGAATAAAATCATTCGTTTTCAGCGTTGTACCGCCCGAATAAGAAATCGTAAAACTTTTTTCGCCTTGATTGACATTGGCAGACACTTTGCCAATATTACTCATACTCAAACCGCCAGACATTTGAATAAAATAGGGGCCTGCCGCCGTAGATTTTGCTTGACGTGGGTCTATATAAAATTCTGTTAAAGGATTGCCTGCTGAGTCAACCTCACCTCTGAGTACTACGCCGCTTACATTTAAGAGAACAGGTTTTTCAAGTACCCAGCGACCTTTAGGAATAAAAATCGCGCCTCGCTGATTCATTGGCAAACTTCTTTGATTATTAATCAAGGTTTGCAACTCATCAGAATCACCCGTTGTGTCATCAGGTTTTGCACCCGTGCTCACCATTGATGAAATCACATTAATGTTCGGCAAATCTATATCGGTAGAATGATAACCCGCATAGGAAAAGTCCGGTAAGTTCCCGGCGGGATCCCAGCGGCTGCCATCCGGCCCCCATAGAACGCTTTCTTTAAATTGACCGGAATTAGAAGAACTAGCACGACTGGAAATCGCCACTACGGAACTACGCACGGAAGAAGCAAGCGCACTTGATTTGGCAGCAGAACTGCTCGGCAG
>JAYWHF010000127.1:0-4673 GCA_043777855.1 Gammaproteobacteria bacterium
CCATTGAATTGCCGAAGTATTACAAATCATCGGCGGGTAGGTAAGCGCAGCCCCTAGCCCAAGATTAAATGCACTTATATTAGGAATGATTGTTCCTGCTCCAAAGTTACAATTGATCACAGAACTAAAACCATCGCCGTAGAGCTTCATTTTACTTTTAAAAATAATGGGTTGATTGATTTTATACTTTCCTGTTGGCACATAAATCGCGCACCCATTATCAGAATTCCACAGGGCAGCGATGGCGGCAGCGAAAGCAGACGATGAATCGTTGATGCCTAATGGATCCGCACCAAAATTTAATATATTGCCAGGGGGATAATAAGCTTGTGTGGATTGAGCACTTGCTTGGGACGACTGAAGTAGTGACCCGGTAACAGCTACAGAACAACCGACTGTAGCCATTGTAAAAATCGCATTACGTCGAGAATAATTTTCACTCATCTTAATACTTCTTTAAATTAAGTAACGTTAATTCCTCAAAAAGCATATGCTTTGAAAGAAAATTGTAAAAACGTTACAGAAATTTATTGAGTAACGTCAAAAAACATGATTGGTGGGCTTATAGCAAAAAACAATGCAGCTATAGGAAGCTATATTTCTGGCCTTAGCAATAACAAAAAATTATTTATTATATCTTCGGGATTAATGGCCTATACATACTCATTCGTAATATTCGCTATACCTGCAAAAATCGGGTGGGATACAGTTGCATTATTTAATCAATTTATTGCAGAATATATTGCAGGAATCGCTTCAACTATTTTTATAATTTTTTCGATTCATGATAAATATATATCGAACATTCTAAAAAATAGACTATTTCTTTTTTTAGGAAAAATATCATTCAGCATATATCTCGTTCATATTCCCATTCTTGCTACAGCGCTATTCCTATTAAGCAATTTTCAAAAAATTTATGTCGTTTCAATATGCCTACCAATTATTTTTATTCTCACTTTTCTATTCCACGTAGCCGTAGAAATACCTTCGCAAAAATTAGGCCGAAAATTATTTACTGAAAAAACAATTAGAGAAGTACATAACTAAAAATGAAAATGAGAAGTCACATCGAATTAGTGGAGAAGTCTTAGAACTTAAATCTTCAAAAGCTCTTTATCAATGCGATCAAGTAAATCTTCGCTTGCTAATGTACTAACTTTTCGCACGAAGGCTTTCTTTGAAGATGCAATCTCATTCCAATCATCAATTGTGTACCACTTCTGTAAGGAGTGGTGGAGGAGATGAAGATTTGCCAATAAATATGTACGCCCTTCCCGATAGGATTCAAGTCCAGTAGCATTTTCTGCAAAATTTGAATTGCCCACGAGTGTATGGAAGAAATGCTCGTCAGGTGAAAATGTAAATCGATTAACTCGAAGATAATCAGGATTAGAATCCACAACCTTCAAAATATAAGATACGCACTCAGGAGTTAACGCCCACCATTGCGAGCCGAAATATGGCACTATCTCTAAAGGCCACTTATTGGGCAAAGCCAGCCAATTGCCAAGCTTTCGTACAACTTTGTCCAATTTTTGAATCAAGTGATTCTGGCCACTAAACCAAGGTTCCTTAAACCAGCATTGATTAATCTGCCTCATATAATGATTCTTGCTTTCGCGCATATCAATATAGCGAATAGATTCTCGGTTAGGATTAGCCTGAAAGTGATGCAAGATGTCCTGATAATTTAGTAAGGGATAATCTGCCCCAGACAGCAGTATAATATGGTGATACTTATTATTAGAGGCGATAGCAGCACGCATCAAACTGAGAGTTGCGTTCACAATCGAAATTCCAGCCCAGGCCACACGAATGCGTGGCATTACAAACTGTACCTTGGTTCCAATAAGTGCTGCTCTAAATTGCTCGACTGACGATTTTGCATCTATGTGAACGTAGATATCTGCCTGATCTCCCAAGGCTTGCACTAGCCGGGCAAGATGCACAGGATCGGCGTGCGCAAGAATTAGATAAGCAAGCTGCTTCATAACTTCTTTTCCCAAAAAATTTAGTCGCGTAAACTCAATAAGAACCTAAACTGCCGTGCTTGTAAATCAATACTAACGTTTAGCTACTATAGTCCCCGGATGATGTTTGAAATTACTATCGCTATTAAACGTTACTTTTCTCTGCTTTTGGTCGCTTTCATACCTTAAACACAGACCTATAATTCCCCACACAAACCATTGATAACCCGAATACAAACTGGGAACAAGCCCAATCGAATCAATAACCCACATAATAAAAGCCATCAAGGCCAAAGCACCCAAAATATGACGACTACTAAAATATATGACGACCAAATTCCAACCAATCGCTAGGATAAACGAAGCGTACATCACTAAGCCGACATAGCCTCCCGAAAATAACATTTGCATAAAGTCATTGTGTGCACCAAACGCAGCCTGGCCGGAGCCAAACATTTTCTGCATAAAGGTAAAGCCAGCCCATTCTTTCCATAGCTGCTCCCATATGTACCAACGCCCGGCAAACGTTCTATTGGCGGCAACATCGCCACTGATCGCACCGATTTCTTTGTGAAACTGATTAAATACTGTATCGCTTATTTCTTTAAAGTAGATCGGTACCACGATCAGCGCCGCCAACAAAATTACACCTGGAAAAACCCAACTTCTGCGTCCATAGCTCCAAACAGCGCTCCAAAGAGCTAAAGTCATTAAACCCGATTTACTTAAAGCTTTGTAAACAGTCAGCAATGAACCGAATAATAGGCCAAGCAAACCTACTTTAATGAATGAGTTTTTTGGATATTCAAAAGCGAAGCAGGCTGCAACAGCAAGTAATGTCTGAAGCCCATAGTAGCGAATGGTAATGGCGTCGTGATACATTCCGATATTACGTACCTGTCCTTCCGCAGTGGTTACAGACCAATGAATGCCAGTTATAGCTTCAAAAACCCCTTGAGCTATAGGAAATATTCCCGCTATCGCTAAAGCGAAAAAAAATAATTTCATTTTCTTTTCTTGTAGAAAATATGCCTGCACCAAATAAAAACCTACGAAACCATTTAAATACCGGAATAAAACACTTGCGCCGTCCGCAACCGTGCTATTGATCATGATATTTATGGAAAAACAGAAAATGTAAAAAATATAAAACATCCAGAATTTAAAGAAGGGCATATTGGCAACAGATTTTTTTGTACCCATATTAGTAATAACGATAACGAATGTTATTACTGGCACTAATACACTGACTAATTCAGTTAATTTAAATCCAAAAATAATAAAGTGTTTCCACGCTGTATCTACAAACGGTCTTGCAAAATAGATGGCAAGGATTCCAAATTCCGTTGCAAAGAAAAGTGCCGCGCAAGCTATTGTAGATAGAAGAATGCTGATCCCTAAGAGCATTTTTCAGACTCACATTTTGGTACTGTTGACGGCGCCGGAAAAAAAACTACGCTAGTTTTTTGGTTTTCAGTCTCTTTACTAAAGCAACTTTTAGACTCACACTTACTCCATGTTGAGCGTGCAGGTTTAGCGTAAACAGTGGACCTAAGCTCTTTGATTTGATTGTCAGACATTTGTTTGTAGTGATAAAAAGCAAAGCCAGAATTCGGCCAAACCTTCCGTCCAGCCAAAATAGTTTTTCGTAATAATGCACCTGGCTTTTTTTCCAGCGTAGGGCGCTCCATATCATACAAAGAGGTTATGAGTATAATTGCATCCGGGTTTTCCACTTTCGATTTTGCAAGTTCAACATTCTCAATTTTAAAATCGTTTTCGTATGCCATAAAGAAAATTGTGTCTATCCACTTATTGTTTAACCATTTTTGGCTGTCATGCCCCTGCATTCTTAAATGCCTTGCTCCCGGCATGCTATCCACACTAATCATTATATTTGGCCTAATTTTTCTTGCTTTTTCAGAAATGGTTTTTACAATATTCTCCACCGGCTCTTCGTTCCATACCTCGATACTTTTAATTCTGCTTTTTGGAACTTTTTCCAAAAATAGATCTGCAGTTAAATTTCGTGACGTTTTTTCTTGGTATTCCTTAGCGCATTTCTCAGAAGTGCAATAACCCATACTTCTGATGTAATCTAAATTTAAACCATCAATATTGTATTTGGTCACGGCTTCAGTCACTAACGAAATAATAAATTCTCTAAACTTTGGGTTTTGCACATCAAATGCATCCTGAGGAGAATATCTATCATAAAAATCTTTGTAATTGTCGGTCTCCCTACGCATCACTGTGAACCAAGCATGAACCTCTATATTTTTTTCGTGCGCTTTTTTAATAAGGTATGCTAGAGGGTCATCACCTCTTTTAATTCTTTCCAAAACCTGAGGATTTGCAAAGGCAATTGTTGATGGATAGTGAGTTCCATTGCCATGCCAAACACAAGGTATATAAACGTTAAATCCAGCCATCGCTAGATGATTAATAATTTTATCGGTGTTGCTTTTACTTAAAGCCCAAGCTATATCCTCATCAAACATAACTCTGTTTTCTATTCCTTCAGGATATTTAGATTTATTATTATAGTTTTTTTCTGCATCTACTATCCAGCTAGGATCCTCTAAATAAACTGACACAGAATGACAACGGATAGATGCTGTCAACACTGAACAGAAAACTGCTAATATAACTAATATACGCATATAAGTTCGGCTCTTAAATATATAAAAATAGGTATAG
>JAYWHF010000128.1:0-1648 GCA_043777855.1 Gammaproteobacteria bacterium
GTAGATGCGCGCGCCACGCGCTTTGGCGTGCTCGTACTCTTCCAGAACGACGCAGCCACCGCCACCTGAAATAACAAAACCATCCCGGTTTGCATCGTAAGCGCGCGAGGCCTTTTCGGGCGTTTCGTTATATTTTGTTGATAGCGCGCCCATGGCATCAAACAGGCAGGCAAGAGACCAGTGTTCTTCTTCTCCGCCGCCTGCAAAGATCAGGTCTTGCTTGCCCAGCTGAATCTGTTCCATGGCGGCACCGATGCAGTGAGCGCTGGTGGCGCAGGCTGAGGTAATCGAGTAGTTAACCCCTTTGATTTTGAAGGGTGAGGCCAGGCATGCTGAGGTGGTGCTACCCATAGTTTGAGTTACACGATAAGGTCCGACGCGTTTTATGCCTTTTTCGCGCAATATGTCGGCGGCTTCGACCAAGTTTTCGGAGGAGGCTCCGCCGGAGCCCATGATAATTCCCGTACGTATATTGGAAACCTGATCGTCGCTTAGGCTTGCGTCGGTGATCGCTTGTTGCATGGAAATGTACGAGTAGGCGGCGGCGTTACCCATAAATCGCAGCACTTTGCGGTCGATAAGTTCCGGCAAATTAATATCAATGGAGCCCGCGATATGACTACGCAACCCCATCTCTTTATAAGTTTCTTGAAATTTAATACCGGAGCGGCCAGCACGCAGGGCCTCGAGCACGGCAGTTTTATCATTGCCAAGGCAGGAAACGATTCCCATGCCGGTAACAACAACGCGTTTCATAAGCTACCTCTTACCTAGTAAGTCCAGCACCTTTTCAATCTAAGGTCTGACGAATTTAAGCCTGCACACCGCAACGTCTGGTGTGCAGTAATGTTGTGGGTGGAACAAAACCCAAGTCCAAATAATCTTATTCTATCAAGCATGTGTTGAGCCTTGAAGCTTAAGCCATCTTGCGCTAAAAAATATCGGTATTCTGAAACAGGCCAACTCGCAAATCGCTGGCAAAATAAATGTCTTTGCCGTCGCAGGAAACTCTGCCATCAGCAATGCCCATAATTAGTTTTCGTTCAATAACGCGCTTTAAATTAATGTGGTAGGTTATTTTTTTTGCGGTCGGTAAAATTTGGCCCGTAAATTTTACCTCTCCGCAGCCTAGCGCTCGGCCGCGGCCTGGGTTGCCTTTCCAACCGAGAAAGAATCCTACTAGTTGCCACATCGCATCCAGCCCTAAACAGCCTGGCATCACAGGGTCGCTGGGGAAGTGACACGCGAAGAACCATAGCTCAGGATTGATGTCGAGCTCTGCAACAATTTCACCCTTTCCATATTCACCGCCGGTTTGGCTGATATGTACCACACGGTCAAGCATGAGCATATTGGGTAGCGGGAGCTGAGCGTTGCCGGGGCCAAACAAGCGGCCATTGCCACATTCAATTAAATCGTCGTGGCTGTATGAGCTTTTAGGTTCATATGGGGTCATGGAGTAGACTCGGTGGCTGGAAATAAGTGCGGCAACTGTGTCGCGCAAAGGGCGCATTCTACCTGCTGTGAGGTTCTTGTCCAGCAAAGGCTGGAAAAGCGGTCTGCGCCAGTTAATGTCGAGGGCTATTTAGTAGGTGTGTTTTAGTTGTACATTTTAGTCGTGCGTTTCAGTAGGTGCATTTCAGTAGGT
>JAYWHF010000129.1:0-13238 GCA_043777855.1 Gammaproteobacteria bacterium
TTGGGGTGATATGGATGCTTTTGGTCACGTCAATAACTCCATTTACTTCCGTTACTTTGAAGAAACCCGTTTCCAGTGGATGCTCGACAAAGGAATTCCTATCGCGGGGGATAACTACCCTGTTGTCGTCAACATTGGCTGCACGTTTATGCGGCCGGTCTTTCACCCGGATGTACTGCGGATTGATGTCTTTATTTCAGAGCCAGGACGCTCCAGCTTTATGGTCAAATACTTGGTCTACAGCAAGCATGACTCGCTGAATCCCTGCAGCGAAGGTTACTCAAAAATCGTTTGGGTGGACAAAACCAACGGCAAATCCGTCGTCTTACCCGATGCGGTGCGTGCGTGGTTTTAACAAATTTTAGCAGCCATAAACGGCTTTCTGAGGGAAATATTGATCTAAAAAATACTGATCAGTAAAAAAGTAGCGCATAAAAAAAGGCGCATACAATGCGCCTTTAATACAGCCTGACAAACCAGACTACTTAAACACTTACACACTTACAGGTTACACATTTACAGCTTACACATTTACCGCATCTTTCAAGGCTTTGCCCGGCTTGAAAGAAACGCTGTTAGAGGCGGAAATCTGAATCGCAACACCGGTTTGTGGATTGCGGCCAGTACGCGCAGCGCGGTGGCTTTGGCTAAAACTACCAAAACCTACCAATGCCACCGCCTCATCGCGGCTCAGTGCATTAGTGATTTGCTCAAGGATGGCGGAAACGGCAGCGTCGGCCTTATCCTTCGTTAAATCAGCCTGTGTGGCAACAGCGTTTACTAAATCAGATTTGTTCATGCGTAGATTCCTACTGTGTCTTTGTCGTAATTAATAATATTGAGGTCAAAATTTCAAATGACTGTGCGAGCATATCTCTGCCACCCTCAAATTTGAGCTGCTAGAATGCCAGCTTCTTCCGCCTTACGCCTAGAGTTTTTTCATCTTGCCAACTTTTTTATACTCAGAGCGTGAATTACGCTGGTTTAGCGCGCCAAAGTTGCCTATAAATTCAGCAACCTACGCAAAACTACGATCGTGGCTATTCGATAAAGGATCTCTTACCGCAAAATTGATTGAGCTCAGTGAGGGCAATTTTCGCGTCGAGGTGCTGCGTCAAATTCGCGCGCGCGCCAGCCTAAGTGAGGCCTTGGCCCTCAAGATTGCGCCCTGTGAACTCTGTGTTGTGCGCGAAGTTATGCTCTTGGGCCACGACGACGCGTGGGTTTTTGCACGTAGCGTGCTGCCCCTGTCAAGCCTCACCGGCACCCTCAGACATTTACGCAAACAAGGTAATCGTCCGCTAGGCGCCTTCCTATTCAGTCAGCCGCAGTTAAGTCGCAGCGCCATCGTTGTTGCCGCGATAGACCGTCGCCATCACTATGTCCCGCTAAACCTGTTAGGCGAGGAATCTCTATGGGGGCGCCGCTCGGTGTTTTATCTCCACGCTAAGCCACTCTTAGTGAGTGAGGTTTTTCTGCCGTCTTTCTCTCAAGCACTGAACACGAATCTGGTACTAAGTACGAACAGGAACAACGCCCCATCGCTGAATAACGGAACTTCACAATGACGCCACTTAAAAAAACCTCAGCAAAACCACTGCACATAGGCGCGCGCTTGTCCCTCTACGCAAAACTGATGCGCCTTGATAAACCCATCGGCATTTTATTGCTACTCTGGCCCACACTGTGGAGCCTGTGGCTTGCGGCAAAGGGGCTTCCGCGCTGGGATTTACTGCTGATTTTCGCGGCTGGTGTTGTCGTCATGCGCTCGGCAGGCTGTGTAATTAACGATCTAGCCGACCGCAAAATTGACGGCAAAGTTGCTCGTACTCAAGGCCGCCCCCTCGCGACCGGTGCCGTATCCAGCCGTGAAGCCATAATCCTGTTCATTACACTTTGCCTTATCGCGTTCGGGCTGGTACTGCTGACCGACCCGCTCACCATCAAGCTCTCGGTTGGCGGCCTTGTCCTTGCGTTCATCTATCCCTTTATGAAACGCCACACCCATTTACCCCAAGTGGTGCTGGGTGCCGCCTTCGCTTGGGGAATTCCCATGGCTTTCGCCGCCCAAGCCGGTTTATTAACGCAAGAAATGTGGATTATCTACCTTGCCGTGGTGCTTTGGACGGTGGTTTACGACACATTTTATGCCATGGTCGACCGCGCTGATGACATCAAAATTGGTGTTAAATCCACGGCCATTTTGTTCGGTGAGCAAGACCGGGTTATCACGGGCATGCTGCAGGTAATGACGCTTTATAGCCTCTATCTCGTAGGGCAACGTTTTAACCTTGGTGTTTTTTACTACCTGAGTCTGGTCAATGTTGCTGCCTTGTTCAGCTACCAACAAGTGTTAATACGCTATCGAGAGCCCGCGGCCTGTTTCAAAGCTTTCTTAAATAATAACTGGGTGGGCGCCGCCGTCTTTGCCGGTATCGCGCTGGACTTTTTATTGAGATAACCATGCACTGAGACATTAGCAGGACACAAATAAAGGATAGTGTTTGATGTAAAACCTTATGAGGCATGGATGCCGATTCGAGTCTACAAGGAAGTATTTACGGCGTGTTTTAAATTGAACAGTATTCTTTACTCATTAAAAGTTAATAGTTAGTAAGTGTGTATCGAGACGAGAGTGCATCAAAAGAATAGAGCTGGAGGATATTTATGCGACTCAAAATTGATTTAATGCTCAAATAATCCAAAAATCACCTAATCTGTCACTAGCGTGTAACAAATACGTCATTTAATAGCCTGCAATATTAGGTTCACATTTGAATGTACCCACGAGCACACCTATGACCAATCGTAAAATTTTAATCGTTGATGATGAATCTGCTATCCGCGATATGCTGCGAGTGGCCTTAGAGATGGCGGATTATGACTGCCTTGAAGCCGGTAACGCGCAAGATGCCCACGCGATTATTATCGATACTAAGCCTGACCTCATTTTGCTCGATTGGATGATGCCAAATACCAGCGGTATCGAATTGGCTCGCCGCCTAAAGCGCGATGAAGTTACCGCGAACATTCCCATTATCATTCTCACCGCCAAGGGCGAGGAAGACAACAAGATTCAGGGCCTTGAAGTCGGCGCCGACGATTACATCACCAAACCTTTTTCACCCCGCGAATTGGTTGCTCGACTAAAAGCCGTTTTGCGCCGCAGCAGCCCCGCCATTATCGGCTCGCCCATTACCGTTAAAAATTTATGCCTGGATCCGTCCAGCCATCGCGTGACGATCAACGATACCCCCGTCGATATGGGCCCAACGGAATATCGCCTGCTGGAGTTTTTTCTTACCCACCAAGAGCGCGCCTACACGCGCGGTCAATTGCTCGATCATGTCTGGGGCGGTAATGTCTATGTCGAAGAGCGCACGGTCGATGTCCACATTCGTCGCCTACGCAAAGCATTAACTGTCGATAGCCACGAAGATTTAGTGCAAACTGTCCGCGGCACAGGTTATCGCTTCTCGACAAAAGTAGAAGCCTAAGCAACTAACCTGCAAAAACCCCAAAAAAATAAACCACGAGGCTCCCTACCTTGCTGCACGGTTTTAAAGCCGAAATTCGGCGTCTCATTGTTATTCTCATTATTTGTCTTAGCGTCGGGCTGCTGTCGCATAAGCTGAGCTGGCTGCTATTGCTTGGCATGAGTTATTACATCATCACCATGCTCTACCAAATGCGTCGTCTAAACCAATGGCTGCTCTATACCAGCCATGAAGAGCCGCCAGAAGCCGGCGGTATCTGGGGCGAGATTTTTGACAACATTCACCATTTGCAACGCCATCAGCAAATAGAAACAAAAAACTTGCAGGCGGTGATCAGACGCATTCAAGAAATTACGTCAGCGTTAAAAGATGGCATTATTATTTTGGATTGGCGCGGTCACTTAGATTTTTGGAACCCAGCCGCTCACCGTATGATTGGTTTTCACAGCAAAGATCAGGGCCAATCGGTTATTAACTTTATTCGCCACCCTAAATTTGTTAGCTATTTTGAACTGGGCGATTACAGCGCACCGCTCGAACTGCCCTCGCCACGCCAAGCAACTAAACAGCTGCAATTTCAAATCACCCGCTTTGGTCAGAATGAACGTTTGATTGTTGTGCGCGACGTAACCCAATTGCATAGCTTGGAGCAAATGCGCCAAGATTTCATTGCCAACGTGTCACATGAAATGCGCACGCCGCTAACCGTTATTAGCGGCTACGTAGAAACCTTAAGCGATAACAACCCTCCGCCAGCCTGGACAAAACCGCTCCTACAAATGCAGCAACAGGCCCAGCGCATGACCTTGCTCGTGAATGATTTGATCATGCTCTCAAAATTGGAAACCACCGAAATCGGTTCCAATCAGAAAACAGTGATGCTGGAACCCTTATTAACTTCTATCAAAAACGAAGCGGATGCAATAGGGCAAGAAAAACACCAAACGATCACACTCAAGTGTGAAGAATCCATCAGCTTGCTCGCGAATGAAAAAGAATTACACAGTGCTTTCTCAAACCTCGCCATCAACGCCGTAAAATACACACCCGAACGCGGAAAAATTGATTTACGCTTATGGCAAGATCAACACAATATTTATTTTTCGGTAACCGACAACGGGCCCGGCATTGATAGCAAGCATATCCCCCGGCTTACTGAGCGTTTCTATCGCGTGGATGCGAGCCGCAATAGCGGTACCGGCGGCACAGGTTTAGGGCTGGCAATTGTGAAGCACGTGCTGATGCGTCTGGATGGCAGGTTAGACATAAACAGCGAAATAGATAAAGGTAGCGTATTCACCTGTGTATTGCCAAAAGCGGTTTAATACTTTATAACAAAACACTTTTACGCCACAGATACGAAAAAACATGCAACAAAACAATCCACTGCACGGCATTACCCTCGAACACATTGTCACAAAACTCGCGGATCACTATGGCTGGGAGGAGCTCGGCGAACGGATAAATATTCGCTGCTTTCGAACCGATCCAAGCGTAAAATCCAGCTTAACGTTTTTGCGCAAAACACCGTGGGCGCGCGAAAAAGTAGAACAACTTTTTATCGAAGGTTTTCATAAAACTATTCCGACAAACATATCACCACTGCCGCATGATAAGCCTTCCAATAAATAGGGATGACATAGGAACGTGAATTCGTCGGCAAATGGATACTCGTTGGCGCACCCTCGAGCATTACCGGAACAGAAATCATAAACTCATGACCAAAAATACTCCGCGCATTCCCAGAGATAGTGTTTGCTACCTCTCCCACCAAATCAAAAAGATTTTCGCTACGGGTGTCGGTTTCACCAATACTCAAAAGCAAGTGTTTCAACAGAATGCGCGGTGCCGTGAAATAAACACAACCCCGTGACGGGCCGGATATACCAATAATTCCCGTCACATCATAGGCCGCTGGGTTTACATTCTCTACCAAGTAAGGGGTGCCCACTTTCACGTCTTTATCGTTTGTATGCTCAAAAAATCTTACGGCGCCATCAATAAAGACTTGCAGGGTTTCTTCACTCATCATCGTCTTCCGTTAATTCAATCAAAGCATCAATTAATTGCTGTTCGGTAAAAGGTTTACAAAGAAATCCACGCGCACCTTTTTTAAGTGCAGCAATTCCCGTGGCCTTATCGGACAGCGCCGAGACCACCAAAACACGCACCTCAGGATCCAGTGCGACCAACTGTTGTATACACGCAATCCCATCCATTTCTGGCATGGTTAAATCCATGGTGACTACATTAGGGCGAAATTTAGCGAACGACTCCACAGCTTCCACACCATTCGCAGCAACCGCAACCACAGTAAACCGTTCCGAATCATTGCAGCGCTCTATCTTCCGCCGAATAATATTTGAATCATCCACGATCATTAACGATAACATTCAGCGTTCCTTTAGAAGACGATCACGAGTAGAAAAATAGCGCAGGCGGCAGCGAAAAAATTATGCCGAAATTTTTTCGCTCGCAATAATAGGCAGCGTAATAACGAATCGACAATGCCGACCACGGCGGCTCGCTACCGTAATTTTTCCACGATGCTCAAGCACATGACTCATAACGGCTTCCATACCTACGCCACGCCCCGAATCCTTAGTGACAGCCTTTGCGGTTGAAAACCCTTCGTGAAATATAAGCGCTAACAAATGCTTGTTTCCCCAACTTTCAATTTCATCTTCACTCCAACGGCCCGATAAGACCGCCTGTTCCCGAATCGCACCATAATCTAAACCGTCGCCATCATCCATCACCGTAATTTCCATCTCTTCATCAGAAATTTTCGCCATGCGCAAATCAACACGGCCAATCAAGGGCTTCTCACTCAGTTCGCGATCAGCGGGCGGTTCGATGCCATGTGTTACCGCGTTGCGTAGCAGTTGAATACACATCTCCTTAACTTTATGGCTGTATTCTGGCGCAAGGTCAATTTCACTCAAACCACTCGTCACTAACCGAACCAGTTTGCCGTTGCGTTGTGCAATGCTCTGAACAAAATCAGGCAAGTGCGACCAACCATCTTGTTGTCTTAATCCCACCACATTTCTCTCATTTTTGGTGCCAAGCAACTCACTGCTAACAGATGAATGCTGACCAAAAAGCGCCAATTTTTTTGTGAGATGTTCAACTTGCTGGGTATAGCTTATGAGGTCATCCAATTGCACCGTTAGGCCCAAATAATCATTGCCAATCAGATCACTCTTGTCACGTAGCTCGGCTAAAGTATCTTCAATCCTATGCGCCTGAACCTCAAAATATTCCAACCTGAGTGATGCCGCTTCTCCTTTGAAGTTATGTATTTCTCTAAATATTTCCGTAGCTTTCTGTTGCACGGCTTGAATATTTTTTGCAGGCCTACGTAAGATATTATTTATACGGTTGTAACAATCGTAGCTATTCCGAATAAATTCTTGCAACAACAGAGGGTGCGTATGCAATAGACTCGTGAGCATAGCTATCTGTGATTCATTATTTTTACGGCTGTCGGCCAAAGCCTTTTCCAAACGAACTTTCTCAGTAATATCCGCCACTGTCACGAGTACATGTGAGATTCTCTTCTCTCCCGGAATCAAAGATACCTCATAGGCTCTGGCAAAACTAAACTGCAAATGCTTGGTGAGGAACCCGCCATTTCTTTGCGCAATGTTAACTTGAACCAGATTCAGGGGATTCAAACTGCCAATTAATTTTTCTTTTACTTTTCGATCAAACAAAAGCTCTATAAATCCTCGCGCTGTTTCTGCATCCTTTTCAGAAATCATTTTTTCCAACAACTGCTGGAACGACTGCCCAGCAATATCGTGTACCCCGAAGATCTCTATCAGTTTTGCGGAATGCTGCGCGCCAATTCGCATATTTTTATCCACCAAAAATAATCCTTCGGTGACTGTTTGTAAGATTTCTGTGGTCTCTTTACGAGCCTGCTCAATAATCACATCACTCGTACGTAGCTGACGTACGAAGTGCAGCATAATAAAAAGAAAATTGATGATGGCGAGCGTAAGCCCTACCGTTTGAATAGTGCGCAAACGCGATGCTTTAGAGGCGGCAACCTGCTCTAAATTAAGCGTTAAACTATTCATAAGACCTAGCAATTCCATGTTGTGGAGTTTTGCCTGCTTTAAAACCGCACCGAAATTTTCAGTAGTGTCATTGCCCAAGGCAATATCATTTAAAAAATTATCCACACTGTGACGATAAGCTACCCAGATTTCCGTTGCCTTAGCAAGGAACTGCTTTCCGTCAACCGACTTAACTTTTGATAAAACCACTCTATCGGCACCCGCACCCCGAGCACTCCCACCATTGGCAAATGCGGTGAGTGTTTCATCAAACAGATCTTTAGCGCTCTTAAGTTCCTTGACGGATTCACCGTATTCTATTGAATCTGGCGATTCGCTATTGAGCGAATACACCGCTTTTGCCATTCGCTGCGAGAGCATACGCTGACGTCCAGCCAAGTTAATGCTAAGAGCGTCATCGGCGATTTCATAAGAAACATAAAAATTGAGCATCATTACCGAAGCATCGAGCAGAATAAAAAGCCCCACCGAAATTAAAATCCCGCGATACTTTCCATAATCCAATACAAACAGTTTTTTTAAACGACTGCTCGACGCGTTACTATTGTTCGTATTTGATTTGCCTAAATTCGATCTGCCTGACGGCGCCGAGTCGGCGAGGGAGAGGACTGTCATAAATCACCTTTGCTGTGTTTGCACTTTGCATTCGGTGGTTGATTAATGAATATCCCTACAGCAAAAAAATCTACGCAGAATCGCAAAGCAGTGAGCTAAACATAGCGAAAGGTGTGCCAAGCAATAAAACACCTCGATAAATGAGAAAATTGTTTGCAAATGAGGCAAAAAAAACTAAACGCTGCGATTCCACGCGCCAAAATGCTCTTTTCGCTCTTGACCTCCTTTTACTATCTGGTGCAGAACAACTAGCAACTGCGCCATTTTGGCTCCCATAGAATTTTTCATTACTTTTCTTGCTGCTGCATAGCCCACATTTGCGCATAACGACCTTGAAGCGTTAGAAGTTCGCTATGGTTGCCTTGCTCAACGACACAACCGTTTTCAAGTACCACAATCTTATCCGCATCTACGATTGTCGACAGACGATGAGCGATAACAAGCGTAGTCCTACCGGTAGCAACTTCGCGCATCGCGTCCAAAATAGCCGCCTCGGAATTTGAATCGAGTGCAGATGTAGCCTCATCAAAAATTAAAATCGGAGCATTTTTTAACAGCACTCGCGCTATGGCAATACGTTGTTTTTCACCACCGGATACTTTTAATCCTCGCTCTCCGACTAAGGTTCGATCACCCTCGGGTAAGCTTGCGATAAATTGTTCAAGGTGCGCCATTTTTATCGCGCGATCAATATCCGCCGCACAGGCCTGCGGATTACCATACGCAATATTTTCACGAATACTGGTATTAAATAAAACAGTATCTTGCGGCACAACTGCAATCGCACGGCGTAAACTTTCTTGAGTTACCGTTTGAATTGATTGCCCATCAATCTCAATAATACCGCTGTTGGTATCATAAAAACGATAGAGTAATCGCGCGATAGTACTTTTCCCCGCACCTGATGCCCCAACAATTGCAACCTTGCTCCCTGCTGCAATTTTTAAATCAACACCTTGTAAAATAGGACGTTCGCTATTGTAAGAAAAGTGAACTTGCCGCCAATGAATTTCACCCGCCGTCACTTGTAAGTTTTTGGCATCTTTCGCATCCACAATTGTTGCTTCGCGCTTTAGTAGCGCCAACATATTTTCAATATCCGTAAGCGCACGACGAATTTCACGATACACAAATCCCAAAAAATTAAGCGGAATAAATAATTGGATCATGTATGCATTAATCATGACCAAATCACCCAAGGTCATGGTTTTTGCCACAACACTGTTGGCGGCCATAAACATCATAACGGTCATCGCCAATGCAATAATAAAAGCCTGACCAGAGTTGAGGGTTAGTAACGACATACGATTTTTTAATTTCGCCGTTTCCCATTTTTCAAGAAAACTGTCGTACGTATCAGCTTCATACTGCTCGTTATTAAAATATTTCACGGTTTCATAGTTAAGCAGGCTATCGATAGCACGAGTGTTAGTTGTGGAATCCGCTTGATTAGCTTCGCGCACAAAGCGATTGCGCCATTCGGTCGTGATAATCGTAAAGGCAATATAAATGGCTACGGATACCAACGTAATTACCGCATACCAAACAGAAAATGCAAAGGCAAAAATTCCTGCAACCATTAATATTTCAAACAGCGTAGGCACAATGTTAAACATTAAAAAACGCATCAAAAAACTAATGCCAGATGTACCGCGCTCAATATCTCGACTAATACCACCCGTTGCACGATCAAGATGAAATGCTAACTCCAATGCATGTAAATGCTTAAATACCCGCAACCCTACTTTACGCATCACGTGCTCAGTCACACGGCTAAACAGCGCATCGCGAATCTCACCCAAAAAAACACTACCAAAACGCAACAAACCATAAAAAACTAAAAACAAAACCGGTAAATATAATTCGGGGTGCAGGCTCGCATCCACGGAATCTACAATATGTTTCAACGCCCAAGGCATTAACAAACTTGCCGCTTTGGTGCCAATCAGCGCAAGCACAGCAAAAATAACGTGGGCTTTGAAATCCCACAAATAGGGCCACAGGTAAGCGAAGGTTTGCTTGATATCAACAGACACATCCGCCCCATTTTTCTGGGGAATAGACTCTGTGTGTTTTGTGGGGCGCATGGCTTAAGTACCTTAAGGGCT
This sequence comes from Gammaproteobacteria bacterium, assembly GCA_043777855.1. GTDB lineage: Bacteria > Pseudomonadota > Gammaproteobacteria > Pseudomonadales > Cellvibrionaceae > Cellvibrio. The sequence continues at coordinate 10,309 of JAYWHF010000129.1, forward strand.
TGTTGGAGTTTTTTAAATAGAGAGACGGCGCGCAATATAACATTGATCGTCAAAGCACTGCTTTTGAATATGCATCACAAACAAAATGTCGCTTAAGTTAATACATTTGTGATTCTCTTTAAGCCATCCAAATGCGCTCACAAATAGCTCACTAGCCACCGGCATTGTGCAAAAAGTGTTGGTCGCTGAAGGTGAGCAAGTTACGCAAGATCAACCACTTTTAATCGTAAACGATGACCGTATTCTTGCGAGCGGGGATCATCTTGACGCTAATCTACTGCATGAATACAACGCACAGAAACAGTTACTCAATGAACAATTAGCACGCACCTACAATTGACCAGCTGCGTTCGCGCCTCAGCGATATTGCCCAACAAATAACCCAGCTCAACGGCCGCAACTCGCACATTATTAAGGCACCGCGCGCAGGCATAGTTAACAATATTCAAGCACGCGGTGGGCAGCAAGCTTACGCTAATAATAATATCCCCTTACTCACGCTATTTCCCAGCAATACGCAATTAACCGCGCAGCTATTAATCCCTGTGCGCTCCATAGGTTTTGTTGAAGAAGGGCAATCACTCGCTATTCGTTACGATGCTTTTCCCTATCAAAAATTTGGTATTTATTCCGGCAAGGTTTCGCAAGTATCTAAAACACTATTGCTGCCCTCAGAATTATTAAATTCACCACATCAGCCATTTTTGGTCGAGTATTGTTGGCTTGAAACGCAACCTTATACAGGTTTTGCTGCTTTCATTTTTATTGCAATTATTTGCCGTTGCCTCGCCTTTCTATATGCAGACGATTGTGGATGATGTTTTACTCCGGCAGGATAATAATTTACTGCTGGTATTAGCGCTAGGCTTTGGTTTATTGATGTTGATACAAACGGGCACGTCTGTGCTGCGAGAATTTGTTATTTTGCATTTATCCAACCGATTAAGTATGCAAATGTCCGCCAATCTATTTCGCCATTTAATTCGCTTACCAATGGATTATTTTGTGAAGCGCCATATGGGCGATATTGTTTCGCGCTTTGGTGCTTTGGGTAATGTCCGCAGTTTATTAACGCAGGGATTGGTCGCTGCCGTGGTGGATGGTGTGATGGCGCTCATCACACTTTCCGCTATGTTTTTTTATGATGTCCGCTTATCACTCATTGTAATGGGCGTTGTGATAATTTATGGCTTACTGCGCTGGCTTATGTATCGCCCATTTCGCATGCTCACCGAAGAAAGCATTATCGCTGGCGCGAAAGAAAGTTCGCACTTTATGGAATCCATCCGCGCCATTCAAACGATCAAACTATTTCAGCGCGAAAATGATCGCCAATACCAATGGCAAAATAAACTCGCTGATGTCATGAATAAAAATATTCACATTGCACGCTGGGGAATTGGCTATGGTGCGCTCAATGGATTGTTATTTGGCGTCGAAAATATTTTAGTGGTGTATTTTGCGGCCACCGCTGTCAGGGGCAATATCATATCGCTGGGTATGCTTTACGCCTTTATGAGTTACAAGAGTCGGTTTATTAGCTCAATGGATAGCCTAATAGTACAATTCATTGAATTTAAAATGCTCGGACTTTATTTGAACCGCCTTGCAGATATTGCATTTACGGAACCGGAAGATATTGATGCGCAAACAGTTGGCCACCTTGAGGAAATCCCCGCAGATGAAGCACTTAACAATGCCACACTCCAGCATAAAATCATCGGCAAAATTGAAGTGAAAAACCTTGCGTATCGGTATGGCGAAAGCGAAGCCTTTGTTTTTCACAACCTTAATTTTGTCATTCATCCTGGCGAAACTATCGCCATTACCGGCCCTAGCGGCTGTGGAAAAACCACGCTCTTAAAATGCCTTATGGGTTTAATAGAACCCAGTGAAGGCGAAGTGTCTATTGACGACAAGCCACTCAAAGAAATGCGTCATTACCGCAGCCAAATAGCCGGTGTCATGCAAGAAGATCAATTATTAAGTGGCGATATCGCGGAAAATATTGCGTGCTTCTCTCCGCAAATCAATTTACAGAAAGTGCAGCTATGCGCGCAAATGGCCTGCATACACAATGAGATTCAGCATATGCCCATGAACTACAACACACTGGTGGGCGACATGGGTACCAGTTTAAGCGGCGGCCAAAAACAGCGCGTGATATTAGCGCGCGCACTCTATCGCGAGCCCCGCATCCTCTTCATGGATGAAGCCACCAGTCATCTCGATGTGAATAACGAGTCAGTGGTGAATAGCCACATTAAACAACTCGATATCACCCGAGTGATTGTTGCGCACAGACCGGAAACGGTCCGATCTGCAGGAAGGCAGATCAATCTTGCTTGTCATGGTGACGAGTGAGTAAACTTAAAAACTGAAATACTAGAGGTATTTAAAATACGTGAATTAAGTATGCAAGAAGTGGAGATTGTAAATGGCGGTGATACCGCAATGGATATGGCGCAAGGCGAAGCGGCGGTACTAGGTTTAACGGTAGCAGCTCCTCTAGGCCTCGCTTTGGGATTTGGCCTTGCAGTAGGATTCGGCTTGATCTATGGCGCTTACTACTATTCAGATTATGCGAGTAGGATGGCTTAATTAAATTAGCTCCAACATTGAAAAACTTTTAATGTTGGAGCTTAGCATTTCCACAAAGAGTACTATTAAATGACAGAATGGAAAAATTTAGAAGCCTATCCGCAGGCATATAAAAACTGGGCAATATCCAAGTCCGGTAAAATTAAGAATTTTTCTTCAACAGATGACGTAAAAAAACATCTAAAAGATTACAATATTTTTAGTAAATTGTTAGTCTCCACTAACGAATCCAAGGCGGATTCAACTGCGAAGTGCATAACCATTTAAGCAGCTAAAGCCGCCATTTCTTCTTGCATTAAAACAGCTGGCGTTTTGAATTCCAACGTTTT
>JAYWHF010000130.1:0-13228 GCA_043777855.1 Gammaproteobacteria bacterium
AATTTTCAGTCACCGAAATTGAAGCAGGTGTTAACTCAGCCAAAGCTGCCAGCACTTGCTCCGGCATTAACTCCTGCAAACATTTGTGATGTAGCTTTGGGCACTCGCGCTCAAAGCAGGGCGAGCATTCAATTTTATTACGGACCATTTTTACCTGTCGCGCCAGTGGTGGGGTAAATTCTGGCGAAGTAGAACCATAAACAACAACTAGTGGTTTCTTTAACGCGGCGGCGATGTGCATTAATCCAGAATCATTGCTGAGAACAATATCTGCAAAGGCTATGAGCGATATGGCCTCTTCAAGAGTGGTAACTCCGGCGAGATTATAGGCATGCGCCTGCACACTGATTGGCATTTGCAAGCGAATAGTTTCTGCAACCGCATGATCTTTTTTAGAACCAAGTAACCATACTTGCCAACCGCCCGAAATTTTTTCCATTGCAACCGCCGCGTAATAATTTTCCGGCCAACGTTTGGAGGGGCCATATTCTGCACCCGGACAAAGTATCAGCAGCGGACGCTGTGAATGCAACGCAAATTTTGTTAACAATTGCTTACGACTATTTTTATCTACAATCAATTCCGGATAGGGAAAATTTTCCGGCAATAGGACGTTAGCAGGAAGCGCCAAGGCTAAATACCGCTGTACCATTTGTGGGTAGTGTTTTTTATTTAACACACGAAGGTCGTTCACCATGCCATAACGCATTTCACCGCGCCAACCTGTGCGCAAGGGGATTTTCGCAAACCATGGAATCAATGCTGATTTAAATGAATTAGGTAACAGAATGGCCTGCTCATACTCCTTATTGCGCAATGATTTACCCAACCGAAATCGCGCTTGTATATCCAGGGCACCGTGTCCCAGTGGCATGTCAATCACATCATTCACTTCTGGCATGCAAGCGAGCAAGCTTCCTGTCCAGCTCGACGCCAGCACATCAATGTGAACATGAGGGTTGCGACGTTTAAGCAACTTAAATAAAGCTTGCGCCATCACCATGTCGCCAATCCATGCAGGACCGACAACTAAAATTTTGTTGATGTTTTTAAGTTCAGCCGGAAATTCCATCAAAGGCATAAATATCTGCAAAGCTTTTAGAAAAATAGCAGCGGAGCCGTAACTTCAGCTCCGCTGACGAACACGCGGGAATTTTTACTTGTTTACTGGAGCCAGCCAATGTGCGTGCCCAGCTAACTCTCCGCGCACGGCTTTGAAGTAAAGATCTTGCAACCGCGTAGTCACCGGACCGCGACGACCCGCACCAATCTGACGCCCATCCAACTCTCTTATCGGTAAGACTTCTGCCGCTGTGCCGGTAAAAAACGCCTCATCTGCCACATAAACTTCATCGCGGGTCAAACGCTTTTCACGAATGGTATACCCGCAATCTGCCGCCAACTGGAAAATAGTATTGCGCGTAATGCCATCTAAACAGGAGGTCAATTCCGGCGTATAAATAATACCGTCGCGCACGAGAAAAAAGTTTTCGCCGCTGCCTTCGGCCACATAACCTTCTGCATCGAGTAACAAGGCTTCTTCACAACCGCAATCCAATGCTTCCTGCAACGCCAATAACGAATTGATGTAATGCCCATTGGCTTTCGCCTTGCACATAGAAATATTAACGTGGTGGCGGGTGTAACTCGACACCCGCACCTTGATGCCCATGTCTCGCGCTTCAGGTGACATGTAAGACGGCCAATTCCACGCGGCAACCATGATATGTGCTTTGAGATTATCAGCGCGTAAGCCCATGCCTTCAGAGCCATAAAAAGCCATTGGGCGCAGATAACTTTCCGTTAATTTATTTTCACGCACCACCATTTTTTGCGCTTCATTGACTTGCTCTTTATCAAACGGCAATTTCATTCGCATAATATGTGCGGAGCGAAACAGCCGATCGGTGTGCTCTTGCATGCGAAAAATACTAGTCCCCATGGAGGGGCTGTTATAGGCGCGCACACCTTCAAAAACGCCCATACCATAATGTAATGTGTGGGTTAATACGTGAACCTTAGCTTCGCGCCAGGGGACTAGTTCACCGTCAAGCCAAATTACGCCATCGCGATCTGCAAATGACATAGCTAACTCCTTCAATATTGTCGTCGTACTTTTGTGTTGAGAAGATACCCTTGCCTATTTCACGCAGCACCGAGTTGGCGCTTTAGCTTGGGCAAGGGCTCGGAATTTTTTCGCATTTTACGGCTAGAGCAGCACATCATAATCAACGAGGGTTTGCCACAAACGGGTTACCTGCTCACGCTCGGATACGAAATGATTCTCGCCAGTCACAATCGCCTCTTGTTGCTGCAGCGCAAGGCGATGCCCGGTGGATCGGTAGGCTTTGTAAGCGGCGATCAGTTGGGCGACGGATTCAGCGGGGAGTAAACCTACCTCTTCCAAAGCTTCCAGAATGCGGATGTTATCCGTGTACTGGACAATCTTGGGTGCTTTAAAAGCCCACGCCAAGGCCGCGTATTGAACCATAAATTCGATATCGACGATACCTCCGACGTCTTGTTTCAGATTAAATGACGCAAGCGGCATTGCGCGTAATTTTACTGCGCCACCCAATTGCGCGCGCATTTTGCAGCGCATGTCGCTAACGTCTTTGCGCAACTTTTCTGGGTCTCGCGGCTGCTGCAAAATCTCTAGACGCAGCCCGGAAAACGCCATCGCCAAAGCTTTGCTTCCTGCAACCGCTCGCGCACGCACCAGCGCTTGATGCTCCCAGGTCCAAGCCTCATGTTGTTGATACTGCGCAAAGGCCACGAGCGAAGAAACCAGCATCCCGGAGTTGCCGGAGGGACGCAAACGCATATCTGTCTCATAGAGTTTGCCGGACAAGGTTTGGGTACTGATGATATGAATAATTCGCTGCCCGAGTCGGGTATAAAACGTAATGTTATCGATGACTCCAACAACCTCGCCCGATGCCGAGGGAACTCCTGAGGTTTGCAAACTGAAATCAGTATCGTGGACAAAGACCAGATCCAAATCCGAACCGTGCCCCAGCTCAATGCCGCCCAACTTGCCATAGCCGACAATGATAAAATCCGGTTCAAGCGCTAGGCTGCCATCTGCACGCCCCGGCCTACCATGCCGTTCAACCATATTTTCCCACGCCAGCTGCAAGACATGCTCGAGTATTACCTCAGCGATAAACGTTAAATAGTCACTGACCTTCATCAACGGCAAGGTGCCCCCCACTTCACTCGCCGCAACTCGCAACGCATGAGCTGAACGGAAATAGCGCAGCGTTTCCATATGGCCTTCGAGATCATTCCAGGACAATCGCAGCACCTCAAGGCGCAGTTCATCGCGCAGCGCTGCCTTATCCGGCGGCGCATAGAGACGCGACGGAGAGAGTAGTTCATCCAGAAGCGCGGGGTAGCGCGCCAACTGATCAGCAATCCAAGGGCTAGCAGCGCAAAGCGTTACCAGTTGTTGCAAAGCAACAGGATTTTCCAATAACAGAACCAGATACGCGCTGCGCCGCGCGATGGATTCTATCAGCGGAATCACTCGCTTAAGCACGCCAGTGATGGACGGAGGTGCTTCGCCGTGCGGCGTTAAATCCTGCGCCCCAGCCTGCTCAGCCAGTACCAACAAAAGGCGCGGAATGAACGCATCCAAACGAGCTCGGCTGCTCGCTTGCATTGTCGTTACCGCGCGATTTTCTCGCAATTGCTGCAGCATTGTCAGTAACACATCCGGATCAGGGAGGCGCTGCCCGACCAGCAAATGCTGGAGATCTTCAGACGTTACTTTTTGCAGCGACGAACTCGCTTCCCACAGACTTTGCCATACCGCTAAAACCTTGGCATCAAGGGTTTCAGTTACATCCTGCACGGCTATTACCGCACAAAACTCATCGTTAACACGCCGCCGATGTGCATTCAGGGCGGAAGAAAAATCATCCCAACTTGCAAAACCCATCACCCAGGCTAAACGACGTTGGTCAAGAGACTCTGTCGGCAGCGCCTGAGTTTGGCGATCTTGATAAGCCTGCAGAGCATGTTCCGTATTGCGTAAAAATTCGTAAGCACTGCTTAAGGCTGAGCCTGAACCCTTAGGAAGATAACCTTCCTGCTCAAGCAACGGCAGCAGTTTTAGCACCTGCCGTTTGCGTAACCGTGCGTCGCGCCCGCCGCGAATCAATTGAAATACTTGCACTACAAATTCCACTTCGCGAATGCCGCCCTCTCCGAGTTTTACATCTAAATTCATACCCTTGCGCTGCACCTGACGACTAATGAGTGCTTTCATTTCACGCAGAGATTCGATCGCACTGAAATCGATATAGTGGCGGTACGTAAACGGCTGTAATAACTTGCGCAGCTGCTGGCGCACTGATTTAACGTACTGAATATCGCCACCAGCGGCAGCCACCGTGCGGGCTTTAATCATGGCGTAACGTTCCCAGTCTCGGCCCTGATGCTGGTAATACTCCTCCATCCCCGCAAAGCTGAGTGCGAGAGAGCCGCTCTGACCGTACGGGCGCAGGCGCATATCTACCCGAAACACAAATCCTTGAGCGGTAACCGTATCCAGACTCTTAATGATTTTTTGGCCGAGCTTGATGAAAAACTCCTGGTTACCGATGGAGCGAATCGCACTATTAGTGTCGCCGCCTTCGGGGTATGTAAAAATAAGATCAATATCCGATGACACATTAAGTTCACGCGCGCCGAGCTTGCCCATACCCAGCACCATAAAAGGCTGAGCCATCCCGGACTCCTCGCCAATGGGTGTGCCGTAGAATTTTTGCAGTTCGCGGTAATGATAATCGGCAGTCACCTGAAGAATGGTATCGGCCAAAAGAGACAAGTCGGCCGTAGTTTCCGTCATCACCGCCGCGCGATTGAGGTCGCGCCACAGAATGCGAATCATATTTTTATGGCGAAAATCGCGCAGCGTTTTATCCAGTGCTGATTCAGTCGCACAAAGACTTACAGCGGCGCTGAAGGCAACAAAATCTGCCTCGCTCAAGCCGTTAAAAAGCGCGCCACTTTGCACTAACTCCATTAAAAAACGTGGGTTCAAGGCACAAGTCTTGGCGAGAAATTCACTCGCCGCAAAGGCTCGCGCCAGCTGCAATTCAAACACTTCAATATCAATGTGGCGCAACAAAACACTCGCCAGTGTTGGCAATTGCTGCGCTGTGCGCGCAACCTCAAATTGCTCCCAAAACCGAATAACGCCCGAATGTAAAAGTGATGGGACAAGCACGCCCGAATCTTTGGCGATAAAGGCCGTGACATCAACATCCACCGGTTTAGATATTTGCATAAAAAATTTCCAGAGAAGATTTACCCTGCCCAAGCGGCCTAAAAATTCCGCTGCGGGCGACGAGCTGCGGGCGACGAACTACACGGGCAAGCCGTCAGCGCAAAAAAACGAGAGCACCCGACGTAAAACGATACACATCAAATTTAATCGATATATACACCAAACTTTTCGTCACTTTGAAACCCTATTTCATCCTGTTACCCTGCGCGCTTTCTTGTTGGATCTTATCACCGCGTTAAGGTCACAATGCACTAAAAAGCGGTACTCACTAAAAACAAAAAATTCGGAACTCACAAAAATCGGAACTAGGTTATGGTTATGGACTTTCAATACCCTTTTGCGCTTGCAGGTTTGCTGGTGGGCTTTGTTGTTGGCCTTACCGGTGTAGGGGGTGGCTCGCTCATGACACCTATACTCCTCGCCTTTGGCATATCGCCAAGCACGGCCGTTGGCACAGATCTACTCTACGCATCCATTACTAAAATGGGTGGCGTGCATGTTCATCACAAGAAAAACAATATTAATTGGCGCATAACCTTGTTTCTCGCACTGGGGAGCGTGCCCGCTGCATTAGTCACCCTATGGCTGCTTCACTCCAGCGGTTTAGACACGGCAACCGTTAACAAAGTTATCAAAAAATCCCTCGGGTGGGCCATGCTGTTTACGGCAATAGCGATCATTTTTAAACAACAAATCATGAACTTTAGTCAACGCAACGATGTGTGGATCACCCGCATGTCGCAATCGCATCAAGATATAGCCACCATAGTCACGGGTATTTTACTGGGCGCCATTGTTACCCTAACCTCGATTGGTGCAGGGGCGCTTGGTACCGTTGTATTATTTTTGTTGTACCCGCTATTGCCGACGGTAAAGTTGGTAGGCACTGAAATTGCTCACGCTGTGCCCTTGACGCTAGTAGCAGGCATAGGTCACGCGAGCTTTGGCAATGTCGACTGGGGACTACTGGTCAACCTGCTAATAGGTTCCTTGCCCGGAATTTATCTTGGGAGCCATCTTGCCAATCGCGCGGCGGAAAAATATTTACGCCCGGCATTGGCGGCGATGATGTTTTTTGCAGGCAGTAAGCTGGTGCTTTAATGCGAAGGCGAGAGCAATAACAACCCCGATGCAAAAGATAACATCGGGGTTGTTATTGCTCGATTCTTTTAAAACAATTCAACATTGCTCGTGTGCCTTATGTCGGCGTCTTCTGCCTCGCCAACATGCAGCAAACTGGATGCAACATCTAACTGCTCTAACAAACTGCGAAAGTGATTTTCCACCGCGCCGGTTGCAACGTGCAATCGCTCCAACGATTCGAGTGCTCCCTCTGACAACCCCGTTAGTGCATTTTCCTGCGCTAACGTGAGCTCTAAGCCCGTCGCCATTTCGCGCAACGAAAAAGACAATTCCGTCATAATAACTTTTACCGCATCACGATTATCACTTGATGCCATCTTTAACAGCATCATGACTTTCACGGTATTAGCATGATGTTCTTTTAGTAGCTTATTTACTTTAAGCGTTTTTAACCGCGCCTCGGCAATTGATACAATCGGCGCAATAACATCGCGCAAACGACCGTAACGCTCAGTGTCGTCAAAGGGCGCATCGGTAATGAGTAGCTGTACGTGGGTAAAACTAAATACTAGAAACCGTCCATGAGAAATAATGCGTGAGTCAGTTGTGCGAGCACCATCCAAGAGTTGTTTATGGGCCGCTGATGCAGTATCCGGGTAAACGGCAACTTCATTATCAAATGAAAATTGCACAACACCCTCAACCCCCAAATCCTTAAAGCAATTTAACGTTAGCTGAGCCAAGCGTGAAATATCCATGACGGATTGCGCGCGTTCCGCAAATAACGCCGCTACACCCATTTCCGACGCTGAGCTCATCGCCGTAAACGCAATATCGGTGTATTTTTGCAGCTCTTGATAAATATGGTTAACGGCAACCTTGTCGCTATAGGCTTTATCCAAAGCCTCGGAAAAATCCACCGAGGTTACCTTTCCGAATAAGTAGCCCTCCGGCTTGGTGGCATTAATTTGTTGACGTACAACAGCAGGGGAATTATCGGTGATGATGACTAGTTTGGGCATCATCACTGGAATACTGGAAAGTACATCGGCAGGGATTAACTTATCTTCCGCCACTAAAACAACAATTTTCACGCGCTCAATGTGCAGGCAAAAATCTTCTAGGCTGCGAATAACCACACTGTACCTAAACGCGTGGGGCGCTAATCCGCCACCCTCATCTAATATAAATTTTGCATGCGGCACCGAGAAGTAAGAAGGGGTGCCAGAAAAAATCCACAGTGCTTCCATAAATATTATCTCTAGATAAACGACTTATTTTTTCCTAGCCTATAGGTGCATGACGTTACACTTATGCAAAAGGATTAAACAAATTGTAGTCATCTCTACTCAATATGCTGCAACACACTTTAACTATTACCTAATTAAAATATTACACTTTATTACACCAACAGTTTCTGGCGTCTCAATACATACAGACCCAATCGCAAAACACAATTGCCGCGCCACTACACACTCTTTTCGGGCGGTGGCGCAACACGCATAACCTCCTCTAGCGTTGTTAAACCTGCTGCTACTTTTTGTGCGCCCGACAAACGCAATGTACGCATACCTTCTTTCATCGCTTGCCTGCGCATATCCATTAAATTGCAATCAGACGTCACTTTTTCTTTTAAAGTGTCGGACAAAACTAAAATTTCATACAAACCCTGACGACCTAAATAGCCGGTATTCCGACACTCCAAACAACCCACAGGACGATATATTTTTGGCGGCACATTCACCTTCCAAGGCGCCACTAATTGCTGCCAATCATCCGCACTTATTTGCCCTTCTTCTTTGCAGTGCGGGCACAGCGTACGCACCAAACGCTGCGCCATAACACCGAGCATAGTGGCGTTAATTAAATACGACGGAATTCCTAAATCCAGCAGTCGAGCAATCGTCGAAGGCGCGTCGTTGGTATGAACTGTAGAGAGCACCAAGTGCCCCGTCAGCGCCGCTTGCACCGCCATTTGTGCGGTTTCTAAATCGCGAATTTCGCCCACCATAATGATGTCTGGATCCTGACGCATTAGGCTGCGAATACCCGCCGCAAAATCCAACCCGATTTTATGATGCACTTGAGTTTGGTTAAACGCTTCTTCCACCATTTCAATCGGATCTTCTATCGTACTCACATTAACTTCTGACGTTGCAATTTGCCGCAGCGATGAATACAGCGTGGTAGTTTTTCCCGAACCCGTTGGGCCAGTGACCAATACGATTCCGTTAGGACGATCGAGCATAGTACGCCAACGGCTGTAATCCTCGCCCACCAAACCTAAATCGGTAAAACTACGCAGCAGCACCTCTGGGTCGAAAATACGCATCACCATTTTTTCACCAAACGCGGTCGGCAAAGCGGACATACGCAGCTCCACTTCACTGCCGTCGCTGCGGCGCGTTTTGATACGGCCATCTTGGGGCTTTCGGCGCTCAGAAATATCCATGCGCGCCAAAACTTTAAAACGGCTCGTTACCGCCGTAGAAACATTGGCAGGTAATTCATACACGTAATGCAGCACACCATCAATTCGAAAACGAATGCGGCCCACATCCCTGCGCGGCTCGATATGGATATCACTCGCACGCTGGTCGTAAGCGTACTGCAACAACCAATCAACAATTTTTACGATGTGCTGATCATTCGCATCTGGATCAGTTGCTGTCCCCAACTCCACCAGTTGTTCAAAATTAGTAACCGCCGAGGCCGAGGCCCCGCCACTTGCCCCCGTAACGGAACGCGCCAGCGTGTAGAACTCCACCATATAACGTTCAACATCCGCGGGGCTGGCAAACACGCGCTTCACTTTGCGCCGCGCAACATGCTCCAATTGCGGCTCCCACCCGCCCACAAACGGCTGCAGGCACGCGATATGAACATCGTCCGCCGTAACCTGTACGCACAAAATGCCATGGCGCTTGGCAAACGCATAACCCATAACATCGGTTACTTTGGTGACATTTATTTTCATGGGATCAATGTGTACAAGCGGCAGCTTGGCTTTAGTGGCGAGCCATTCTGTGAGCACGGCATCATCTAGCACCCTACCGGGGCGAAACTTGTCGTCAAAGTTTTGGCTGGCGATGTACGTTAGGGGATGCATCATGGCCTGCTCTCGCGTGCGCGAGGAGCCGAGCAACATATTGGCACTAGCCTGTTCAAGCCTGCCGTCCACCACTAAATCCGTAATCAAACTCCGTAAATCCAACACCCGGTCAAGAATTTGTGTCATGAAATATTCCTAGATTTTTATTGAGTGTCATCAGTCTAGCTTAGGCGAAGCACCCAGTTCTACTTGCAATTTTTTTTCTTATAGGTGATTGTCGCTACATTTATGTGATCGTCTATGTAATTGTCGCTACGTTCATACAAGAGGCTAAAGTCTATGACCTATTCTCTAAAACAGTACCAAACCCAACTCTCCCAACTGGTCGCTTTGCCATCGGTAAGCTGTGCAATACCGGCCTGGGACATGCCCAATCTCCCCGTGATTGAATTGCTCGCCAACTGGCTTCAAGATCTCGGTTTTGCAACGGAAATAATTCCACTCGCGCAAAGCGGCAAAGCGAATTTAATCGCCACACTCGGCAGTGGCGATGGCGGCTTGGTGCTCGCAGGTCATACCGATACCGTGCCTTACGACGCGAATCGTTGGCAGAGCGATCCTTTCAAACTCAGCGAAAAAGACGGCAAGTTTTACGGCTTGGGCGCCACCGATATGAAAGGATTTTTCCCCGTTGTTTTGGAGGCCGTGAAACCCTTTTTAAATATTCCACTCAAGCATCCGCTCATCATTCTGGCCACGGCCGACGAAGAAAGCAGCATGAGCGGCGCACGTGCGCTTGCAGCCAGCGGCAAACCCAAAGCGCGCTATGCCGTCATCGGTGAACCCACGGAGTTAGTGCCCATTCGTATGCACAAAGGCATCATGATGGAGATGATTCGCGTGTACGGAAAAAGCGGACATTCTTCTAACCCGGCGCTTGGCAACAATGCGCTGGAAACCATGACCAAGGTCATGAACGAATTGATGGCTTTTCGCCATGAATTACAACTGAAATACCACAACCCAAGCTTCGCGGTGCAAACACCTACACTCAATTTGGGTTGTATTCACGGAGGCGATGGCGCAAATAGAATTTGCGGCGAGTGTGAATTGCATTTCGATTTGCGTTTGCTGCCCGGCATGGACAATCCCGAGATGCGCGATGCCATACAAAAACGGCTAACACCGCTCGCCGAATCCAGCGGGACCGATATTGTTTTTTCATCGTTGTTCGAAGGCATAGAACCTTTTGACGAACCGGCGGATTCTGAACTGGTAAAAGTGTGCGAGCAACTTACAGGGAACCCGTCAGACAGTGTTGCCTTTGCAACCGAAGCACCGTTCTTGCAACAACTCGGTATGCAAACTGTCGTGCTTGGGCCCGGCTCAATCAATCAAGCGCATCAGCCAGACGAGTTTATTCGCGCCGATCAAATTGAACCTGCGGTAAAACTGATGCGCGAATTAATTCAACGATTTTGCGTGGAAAAATAACACGCTCTCTTACTCTCTAACTCACTACCTCTCACTTACTAACTAATTAACTGAAGAGCTCATTAATGTTAAACGCTGCAATCTGTTCCTACGGCATGTCCGGAAAAGTTTTTCACGCGCCGCTGATCAGTGCGGAACCACAACTTCATTTACATACAATTTTGCAACGCTCAAGTGATAGCGCTCTTATAGATTACCCCGCGGTGAAAATTGCCACGTGCTTTGAAGAAATCATTCACAATCCTGATATTGATCTCGTCGTTGTTAACACTCCTAATGAATTTCATTATAGCATGACCCGCGCGGCGCTGCTTGCAGGCAAACACGTCGTTACTGAAAAACCTTTTACCATTGATTTAAAAGAAGGAATTGATTTAATCAATATCGCGCGTGACCACCATAAAATTCTCAGTGTATTTCACAACAAGCGCTTAGAAACAGATCATCTCACCGTGGAAAAAATACTCGCTCAAAAAACTCTCGGCCGCGTTGTTGAAATAGAATGGCACTACGATCGTTATAGAAACAATATCACTCACAAAGCGTGGAAAGAAAATAACCTACCCGGTGCCGGCACTTGGTTTGACTTGGGCATTCACATGGTGGACTCCATGCTATGCTTATTGGGTCGCCCGCTTGCCGTTAATGCGGACATGCGAAGCCTGCGCCGCGCTGAAGGTTCTACCGATTATTTTAACGTGCTTTTTTATTACGAAGATATGCGCGTGCTCTTACGTTCCAACACCTTTGTTAGCGAAAAGGGCGCAACGGTTAGCCTTCATGGCGACAAAGGAACATTTTTAAAATTTGGCCAAGATGTTCAAGAGCAGCAGCTAATCAATGGCCTAAAACCCTATCAAAAAAACTGGGCAATACATGGCGACGATAACCTTGGCACATTAACGACTCAACACCCCGAAGGCAGTCGCCGCGAAAAAATCAGCAGCGAACAGGGTTGTTACGAAAAATTTTATCGCAACATTGCCGATGCCATTTTAGGTAACAGCGAATTGCAATTTAAACCAGAGGAAGCCCTGCTCGCGGTTGAGATGATTGTGGCGGCGGAAGAGAGTTGTCGGTTACGGGAAACAATTCAGCTTTAACAGCACGGCCAAAGTCAACGAGCCTTATCCTTTTTAAGGCCACACGAAAAAACTCCTAGACTCTACAGCGGTCATTTTCTAGCGTAAAGATCATGGGCATAGGCACCAGAGCTGCGAAAACCATGCGAAGAGTTTTGTTTCTCACCAATACAGGCTAAGCTTACAAGAAATTTTCCGAGAGCAACGCCGTGCCTACCAATACCCAAAATTACGTTAAATGGTTTCGTCACTCGACGCCCTACATCAACAGACACAGTGATAAAACCTTTGTGATCATGTTGCCGGGCGAGGCGATTACGCACACTAATTTTCATAACATCGTTCACGATATTGCGCTGCTGTGTAGCTTGGATGTGCGGCTCGTACTTGTCCACGGTGCTCGCCCACAAATTGATGAGCGTCTGCAGTTAGCGGACACCTTTAGCCACTTCCATAAAAATTTGCGGATTACAGATAGCGATAGCTTACGTTTGGTGATTCAAGCCATAGGTGAGGCTCACACAACCGTGGAAGCAGCGCTTTCAACAAGCCTACCTAACTCGCCGATGCACGATGCCGACATGCAAGTAGTAAGCGGTAATTTTGTGGTCGCTATGCCCCATGGGGTAATTGAGGGCGTGGACTTACAACACACGGGAAAAGTGCGCAAAGTGAATACCAAATCCCTCAACGCCGCCTTGGATTCCAGTGCTGTGGTATTGCTCTCGCCGTTGGCTTATTCCCCTACGGGTGAAATTTTTAATTTGTCTTTTAGTGACGTTGCTACCCATGTTGCAAGCGCGCTAAAAGCTGACAAGCTACTTGCATTTATTGATGGCGATGGCGTAGCCGACGTTGAAGGGAAATTAATTCGTCAGCTCTCGCTGCCTGAGTGTAAAGATTATCTGCATAAAAATGGCGCCCAGATACACCCAGATTTACAACAGGCGTTGAGCGCCTGCTATTTAAGTTGCCTACAAGGCGTGCAACGCGCGCAACTGGTTAACTACACCACCGATGGCGCACTGCTCACTGAGTTATTTACGCGTGACGGTCTGGGTACCATGGTTTACTGCGGCCAATACGAACAGCTACGCACAGCAACCATCGACGATGTGGCTGGAATTCTAGACCTTATTAGACCGCTCGAAGAGGAAGGTATTTTGGTGCGTCGCTCACGCGATGTGTTGGAAACAGAAATCAATAAATTTCACGTCATGG